>JBAQBC010000047.1:0-59375 GCA_049286035.1 Xanthobacteraceae bacterium | reverse complement strand
CGCGCCAATCCTTGGGATCACGGAACCGCATTTCCTCGTCAGTGAAAAACTGATGATGATTGAGCGTATGCCGCTCATAGATCGCGCGCAGCCCTTTGATATTGACCGGGCGATGCATGATGAATCTGTGCACCGCCCACTCGAAGATATTTGTGAACAAAAAGGTAAGCGGTAGTGTCAGCCATTCCAGCCAAGTGACGTTGTGGATGTGCGCAACATAGATATAGAACGCCGCGGCGCCCATCGCGTAGATGATCAGGATGTGGACGTAACCGTCATACCAGCCGACGATGCGTGAGCGATATTCCTGACGGAATGCCTTTTGCCGCTCGGTGATCATGTCGTTCTCCTGCAATCATCACGTTGCTGCGGCGGCGGCGCAGGCTCAGTGCATGTCCGTGATGGCGCGTTCAACCTCCTCTGCCGTCAGCGTCCAGTCGTTATCGAGGTCGGCGACGACCCTTCGCATGAAGGGCGCGGAGAGCGCGATCGCGCGGTCCTTATCGCCGAGATGGTCGTAGAGAATGGCAAAAGCCAATTGCTGCGGGCTTGCGCCTTCGTAGGTCCACTCGAAGCCCCATTTGGTGAATTGCTTGATCTCGTAATGCTCGGGCAGCCGACCGCCATCGACTGTTACTTTAAGACCGTCGATGTCTCGTGTTCCTTGATAGGTCTTCACGGCTCGCGCCGGTCCATGATGATGACAAGGTTCAGCCCGTCTTGCGCGCCTGGACGTTGGCGTTCCACCACGGGCAGACATCGGCCGCGCGCACATAATTGCCGTCCATGACATTGACCGGCTCGCGGCCGCCGGCCTGCGCGGTGCGGATGCGAAGCTGGCGCGCCTCGTCGCGGCCTTCTTCCGCGAGCCACACGCGGTCGTGACCCCACAGGCTTGGGCCTTCGACGCGCTCGTGCGGCGTCCAGTTCGCGGTGTCGATGCTGCGGCCGCCCCAGCCATATTCGACCAGGAACCGCGACGGCGAATAGGAATAGAACGAGGTGACGTGATCGTTGACGTGGCGTCCCAGCGTGGTGCCGATCATCTCCGGTTTCTGCAGCGCCAAATCATAGGCCTGTCCGACGTCGTCGAGATAACACAGCTCCACCATCATGTGATGGATGCCGTTCTTGCCGGTATCGATGAAGGCGAGGCTGTGATGCCGCGGATTGATATGGAAGAAATAAGCCTTGAACGGTTTAAGGATGTAATCGGTCGACTTGAAGTTGAGGATCCCGGTATAGAACGGCAACACGTCGTCGAGCCGTTGCGCGGTGAGCACGGCATGGCCCATGCCGAGCGGGCCGGTGCGGAAGCCCGAGATCGACCGGCCGGGCTTGAACGGATCGCTCGCCACTTCGGCGCCGTGAAACGCTTCGAGCCGATTGCCGATCGGATCGGAAAACACGATCAGGTCCTTGACGCGGCGCTCCTCGGCCAACGCGCGCGATCCGCGCGCCAGCTTGACGCCGGACTTTTCGAGATGCGCCGCAAGCGCATCGAGCGCTGCGGCATCGGCGACCTCCCAGCCGTAGAATGACGGACCTTCATTCTCATCGGTGTGGACGATGATGCGCTGCTTGCGGTCGTCCATGCGCAGCGCCAGCGTGCCGCGGCTCTTATCGACGAGCTGCATGCCGAGGAAGCGCGTGCCGTAAGCCGCCCAGTCCTCGAGATTGCGGGTACGGATACCGACATAACCGAGCGCATTGAGATTCATGACAAATCCTCGGCTAACCCCCGGCTTGTCCTCGGCATAGTCTCGGCAAATCGCACCGCCGCCGTTTCGCCTGTCAACGCAGCGCCGCGTTACGCCAACGACATATGACATAGCATATGGGGCGCGGGTGATGAACCGGCGAGGCGGCGATCGGCGCCAAATTCAGTGCCGCCCTGCTGGTGGCGCATTCGGCAGTAGCCCGTTCGCCCTTTGCACGATGGTGCCGCCCTGATCCTCGGCGGCGGGGTCGACACTCGCAGCAGGAACCCGCGTCGGTGACGATCCAGGCTTGATGTCGGGCGGCAGCGTGGCTGGATTGACCGGCGTGAACGCCGCGCCTTGCGTCGATCTGCCGGTAAACGCCAACAGCCCTTCATTGGTCGAAACAATGTCGCCGGGCCGCAAAGTCGGATCGCGCTTGACATCGAATGAGGTCAGCCCAAACGCATCTTTGCCGTTGCAGGTGCAATTGGCCACCAATTGCTTTCGATACAGAAACGCCGTCTCGAGCGCCCCGTAACGCTGGCCGTCCTGAGCGACGGCGGCGCCGATTTCGCTGCCGACGAACACTTTGGTCTTGCTGTAAGGGCAAATCGCCCGGCAGGTTTCCGCCGGAGTGCCATTGATGATTTGCTCCACCGGGAAGTGCTGCCCGTCACACAGCCGCACGCAGTACGCCACCGCATGCCCGGTGCTGCCGCCGCCCTCGGTCACGCTTTCCTGGCCTAACGGCGCCGGCGCGATGCGGCCGATGCCAGGCGCCGGCGGCGCCGGATAAGTTTCCTGTTGCGGTGGGCGTTGTTGAAAGCCGCCGAACAGGAAATCAAAAAAACCCTGGGCCGATGCCGGGCGCGGCATTGCGATCGCGGCGGCAAGCGCGCCGCTTACTATCGTCACCCGCCAAGCGGAATGACCGCCGTATCGCTCACTGACCATGACGCCGTTGGACCCCCGGCGATTGGAGCTGCGAATATGTTGCAGAACCTTATCTCCAATTGGGGCGCCTTGCAGGCAAAGGTTTTCCGCGGTCGTGATCACGGGACAAGCTCGGCCATGACGAACCACCCCTCGTCACCACCTGGCTTAACCCAATGCCCGTCATCCTGAGGCGGCCGCGAAGGACATCCATGCGCTTGCGCGATGGGTCCCGCTGCGGCCCTCGAAGGATGCGGCCGAGGCGGTGGAGCCATCATCCTTTGAGGCTCGCGGCTTTCGCCGCTCGCACCTCAGGATGACGAAATTTCGTGTCTTTATACCGTTGACACTCGTCCCTGTATTGGTACTTGCAGTTCCGAACCTCGCCCTTCTCGGACGCGGCCTGGGAGGCATTCCCGGATCGCGCGGGCGAGGGCGGTGCCCGCGCGCGGACTTGCAACCCGCTCCCGGGCGGCTTTGGGCATCAACCCCTCGGCACTAGGACCGGGGCGCGAGGTGCAATCGCTGGACTGGGACAGGCAGGGGCGGGGAAAGCCCGTCAGACAAACAGGCCGGGTCCCAGGAAGCATGGCCTGAGGCTGAGTCCCTTGCGATGAAAGACTCCTTGGGGCGAGAACCGCGGTGGAACGCCGACAGTCGTGCGCCTGCCATTTGCAGGCGCGGCCGTGCCCGTCTCGGCACGGCAGAAGAGCCTTGCGTCTGTCGGCGTTTCGCCTCCGAATTTTTCTTTCATTCGTTCTTTCCCGTTCGTCATTGCCGGACTTAATCCGGCAATCCATGCCGCAGTTAAGCCTGCCAAGCGCTTCCCACCGAGCGTTTGCCTGCTCGAACTCTGCGTGGACCACCGGCATAGGCGACCAAAGGACGCCGTTCTGCGAACGGCTATGCGCGGTGGTGACGAGTCAGAGAGTGGCGTGACATAGCTCGGATGCGAAGACGCATCGCGAGAACGATTGCGTTCACCCTCCCCTGGAGAGGGAGGGTCGCGAACCGTAGGTGCGCGGGGGTGGCGGGTGAGCGGCGATGAAGCGCGGCGCCAACGGTGCGTTCATTGTCACCCCCGAGGCAATGACGGGGACGTAAACATGAATGGACTCAAGCAAAATCACCACGGACCTTGCCTTAATCCGTTCACCAATTTGTCGGTCGGTGCACGCAAGCCGCGTCGAACCGTTTAGATTGAACCAAAGTGCGGCGAGAGACTTCTATGCTTGGGGTTCGCAGGCATTCGGGTATCGGCATGTTTTTCAGTAAAATGTCTGTAGGCACGGCGCCTGACGGTGCTTGGCTTCGCGCTTGCGTGGTTGCTGCCGCGCTCGCTCTACCGCTCGCAGCGCCGGCGAGCGCCAACATCCTCATCACCATCGACAAAAGCACGCAGCAAATGTCGGTCGCAGTCGATGGCGCGCAGCGCTATGTCTGGCCGGTCTCGACCGGGCGGCCCGGCTATGACACGCCGAGCGGCACGTTCAAGCCGAACCGCATGGATGCCGACCACTTCTCCCAGGAGTGGGACAATGCGCCGATGCCGCATACGATCTTTTTCGACATGCACGGCCACGCCATCCATGGCTTTTTCGACGTGAAACATCTCGGCCGCGCCGTGTCGCACGGTTGCGTGAGGCTGTCACCGGATCACGCGGCTACACTGTTCAACCTGATCAAGGCCGAAGGCATGAGCGACACCAAAGTCGTGGTCGCCGGACGCACGCCGAGCGGCGACAGTGTGCCCGTGGCGCAGCAGCATCTGCCGGAGAATGAGATCCTCTATAACAGCCAGCCGGCGCCAATCGCGCCCGGTTACGGTCAACAGCCGGCGCGGGATTATGGACAACCAACTTATGCCCAGCCCGGTTATGCGCAGCCGACTTATGCGCAGCCGACTTATGCGCAGCCCGGTGACGCGCAACCCAGCTACGCCCAACCCACTTACGCGCAGCCGACTTATGCGCAGCGCAATTATGCCCAGCCCTATTCCGGGCAATCTTATTATGGGCAACGCACTTACGCGCAGCCGTCGTACGGGCAACCATCGTATGGGCAACCGTCCTACGCGCAGCCGGCTTATCCGCCACAACCGCCGCCGGTTTATCGGCAGTGGTGAGGAATGGCGAATAGCGAATCAAGTTTTTCTATTCGCCAATCTGACGCGAATAGCGAATAGTGTTGCGGTGTTCACTATTCGCTACTCGCCAATTTCACCGAGGGAAAAACATGCCGCAGATTCGTCGCTTTGCTTTTGCCGCGCTCGCGCTCGCCTGCACCGGCGCCATCCCGGCCAGCGCCGCGCTAATCACCCATAAGGATCTATCGTTGGACGTCGCCAAGACTATTGCCGAGGCGGCGGTCGCCGCCTGCGCGGCGAAGACCTACGCCGTTTCCGCGGTGGTGGTCGACCGCGACGGCGAAACCATCGTCGAGATGCGCGGCGACGAAGCCGCGCCGCATACGATGGAAAATGCGCGGCGCAAGGCTTACACCGCGATGACTTTCAGGCAGCCGACGGCCGAATACGCCAAGAAGCTGCAGGACCCCACTTCGGTCGCCCATCAGCAGGTGACGCTGCCGAATGTCATCGCCATTCCGGGCGGGCAGCCGATCAAAATCGGCAATCAGGTGGTCGGGGGCGTCGGTGTGTCCGGTTCGCCCGGCGTCGACGATGACTGCGTTAATGCCGGTCTCGACAAGGTGAAGGACCAGCTGCAGTAAGTCCGCCCGCTCTATCGTCCGCTCGTCCCCGCGAAAGCGGGGACCCAGCGCTTCCGCTGGATTCCCGCTTACGCGGGAATGAGCGGAAGCTGATCAACCGTTCAGGGTTTCTGAAACTTCAGCACGAAATTGTCGACCGGCATATCGCGCTTGAAGCTCGGGAAATCGTGCGGGTCGGCAGCATTGCGCCAGAAATCGCCAGTGGCGATGAGCTTGAAACCGGCGGCTTCGACTTCCTGGCGCAAAGTAGCCTCCTCGATGCGATGGAGCGTCTTGCCGACTGAGACGCCTTGGCCGGGCAGCGCCGAATGATCGGCGATGACAAGAGTACCGCCGGGCTTGAGCGCGGCGAACAATTTGCGGTTCATTTGCCCGCGATCGACCTCCATGTAGGTCGTGTCGTGGTAGTAAAATAGGAACGTGATCAGATCGAAGTCCTGCACACCGGCGGGAACCGGATCGTCGAACGGCGCGGTGTCGGCGACGGCATTCTTCATCGCCGGCGTCGCCAGCCGCGCCTGGAAAGCGGCTTTGGCGCGCTCGCCGAGGTCGGCCGGATTTTGTGCAAAGACGACCCCGTTCGGCGCTACCGCCCGCGCCATCAGTTCGCTGCTGTAGCCGCCGCCCGCGCCCATATCGAGCACCTTCATGCCTGGACGCGGCGCGGCAAAGGCGAGGAACGGTGTCGGATCGCGGCGCTTGTCGGCGTCGCGGTCGGCCGCGCTGCGGTCAGGCGCCGCGACTACGCCCGCGTAATCCGGCATGGTCTGCGCCGCGGCACGGCCAAACGCGAAGGCGGCGACACAGGCGGCCGCCGCAATCGTCGCGGCGATCAGAAAATGTGGGCGTGTGCGTGGTGCAGTTGCTAGTCCGGTCATTCAACGGCTCCGCCAATCTTTCCAATGCTGTGGAAATATAGGCGAAAGGGCTGTGGAAATGTGACAAACAAAGCGTGGATCGCGCGGTGAATATTTTCCGCATTTGCGGGAAAAAAGGGGTGCGCCGCCGTCCTTGTGAATTCGGTGGAGAGTTTTGAAAACGATCGATACTGCAATGAATTACCCAGCCCTTCCGCACGCGGCGGATACCAGGATCGGCACGCTGACAGCCGATGAACAATCGGCGCGGCGCGTTGCGGACCGCTTTGCCGAGGCGTTCTTTGCCGACGAGGTTGCGGTCAGCCTTGTGGATGCGGGGCACGGCCGATGGCGCGTGACGTTCTACTTCCGCTCCAATGTCAACGCAGCCGCGGTGCGTGCTTTGGCGATATCGGCGGCTGGCGCCGCCGCGGGCAAGGCGCTGCGCTTCGAGCGCGTCGCCGCCAAGGATTGGGTTGCCGAGAGTCTCCTCGGGCTAAAGCCGATCACGGCGGGACGCTTTATCGTTTACGGCGCGCACGATCGCGGTTGCGCACTGCCGAACCGAATCGGGATCGAAATCGAGGCGGCGCAGGCCTTCGGCACCGGTCATCACGGCTCGACGCGCGGCTGCTTGCTGGCGCTGGATCAGCTGTGCAAGTCGGCAAAAGCACGACGCATTCTCGACCTCGGCACCGGCAGCGGCGTGCTGGCGATCGCCGCCGCCAAGAGCCTGCGTCGCCGCGTGCTGGCGAGCGATATCGATGCGCAGGCGGTGCGGATCGCATGCGACAATGCAAGGCTTAATCGCTGCGCTGGACTGGTTCGAGTCTGTCGCGCCAATGGTCTCGCGGCAGCGGATATTCGTGCCAGCGCGCCGTTCGATCTGGTCATCGCCAATATCCTGCTCGCGCCGCTGCAAAGTCTCGCCGCACCCCTGACCGGGATTGTCGGCCGGCGCGGCCGCATCGTTCTGTCAGGCCTCTTAAATGCTCAGGCCAGCGCCGCGCGTGCCTTTTATCCGCATTTCACGCTCGAGCGGCGCATCGCGGTCGACGGCTGGACCACTTTGGTTCTGCGGCGGAGCGCCGGCCACGCCAGTAGCCATTACCTCCCCCTGAAAGGGGGAGGTCGGCGGCCGAAGGCTGCCGAGTGGGGGTCAACACCGGGGAGCTTAAGGTTCAAGATGACCCCTCCCCGCCGCGCTTGGCGCGTCGACCCTCCCCTTTCAGGGGAGGGAAAAGTAAATTGCCGATGATGTTCGAAGCGCAATTCCAGTCGTTCGAAGACCGCGGCGAGCGCGCCGCCAGCGCGCCGCGCCTCGCCGCGCTGCGCGCCGAATTAAAACGCCCCGGGCTTGACGGCTTCGTCGTGCCGCGCGCCGACCGTTATCAGAACGAATATGTGCCGCCCTGCGCTGAGCGCCTCTCCTGGCTGACCGGCTTCACCGGATCGGCCGGCGCGGCCATCGTGCTCGCCGACCGCGCGGCGATTTTCGTCGACGGCCGCTACCTGGTGCAGGTGCGCGAGGAGGTCGATAGCGCGGCATTCGCAGTCGAGCATCTGGTCGAACATCCGCCGGCCGCCTGGATCGAGGAGAATCTGCCGTCGGGCGCCAAGCTCGGCTATTCGCCGTGGCTGCATACCGTGGACGGCGCCGAACGCCTAGCCAAAGCAGCCGACGCAGCCGGCGGCAGCCTCATTGCGGTCGCCGACAATCCGATCGATAGGCTTTGGCAAACGCGACCGCAGCCACCGCTCGGCGCCGTGGCGTTGCACGATCTGCGCTATGCCGGCGAAGACGCCGCCGCCAAGCTCGTGCGCGTTCAGGAGGCCCTTGGAAAACGCGCCGACGTGCTGATCGTCTCCGATCCGCAAGCGGTGTCCTGGCTATTCAATATCCGCGGGCGCGACGTACCGCATGTGCCGGTGGTGCTCGCGTTCGCCACCGTGCAGCGCTCCGGCCGGCCGGCGATCTATATCGAGCCCCGCAAACTCGCCGGCGCGGCGCGCGAGCGGCTCGAAGCGCTCGCCGCTGTTCGCGCGCCGACGGATTTTGAAAAGGATCTTGCGGCGCTGGGCAAAGCCGGACGCGCGGTAATGCTCGCTCCGGCGTTGTGCCCCGACGCCATTGCCCGGGCCGTGACCGAGAGCGGCGGCAAAATCATGCGCGCGGCCGATCCGATCGCGCCCATGAAGGCGGTGAAGAATGTGGCCGAGATCGCTGGCGCGCGTGCGGCGCAATTGCGTGATGGCGCGGCGGTGACGCGCTTTCTCGCCTGGTTCGACCGCGAAGCGCCGCGCGGCATGCTGACCGAAATCGGCGCGGTCGAGGCCTTGGAGAGTTTCCGCCGCGACACCGGGCTTTTGAAGGATATTTCGTTTCCCACCATCGCCGGTGCCGGGCCGAATGGCGCCATCGTGCATTACCGGGTCACCCACCGGACCAACCGGCGCATTGCACCGGGCGAATTGTTCTTGATCGATTCCGGCGGCCAATACGAGGACGGGACCACCGATATTACCCGCACCATCGTAGTCGGCACGCCGACCGCCGACATGCGCAGGAACTTCACGCTTGTGCTCAAAGGTCATATCGCGATCGCGCGCGCGGTGTTTCCCGACGGCACCACCGGCGCGCAGCTCGATCCGCTGGCGCGGCAATTTTTGTGGCGGGACGGACTGGATTTCGATCACGGCACTGGACATGGCGTCGGCAGTTATTTGTCGGTCCACGAAGGACCGGCGCGGATTTCAAAATTGGGCGCCGCGCCGCTCAAACGCGGCATGATCTTGTCAAACGAGCCCGGCTATTACCGCGCGGGCGCCTATGGCATTCGCATCGAAAATCTTGTCCTCGTCACCGAAGCGACGCCGGTTGCGGATGCGGAAAAGCCGTTGAACGCTTTCGAGACGCTGACGCTGGCGCCGATCGATCGCCGCCTGGTCGAGCCGTCCTTGATGTCGGCGGAAGAGATCGCCTGGCTCGACGCCTACCATGTCCACGTGCGCGATATGCTCGCGCCGCTTACGGACGAGCCAACGCGCGCGTGGCTGCGCGACGCCTGCGCGCCGTTAACAACAAATTGAGACCGCCGCCGCGCGTTTCCCGCGCCAGCTTTGGAAGCGGAACTTTTGCGCCGAGCGGACGTTTGTTTGGACGCGGCTTTCGGCATGGGAAACGCGAGGCAATACCATGTTATCGACCATTCTGATTATCGTTCTGATCCTGTTGTTGATCGGCGCCTTGCCGACCTGGCCCTACAGCGCCGAATGGGGTTATTACCCCGGCGGCGGCCTCGGGCTTATACTGGTGATCGTGATCATTCTGGCGTTGATGGGACGACTCTGAACCGACGCTGTGGTATGCGCGCTGGCGTATGAATGAGCGCGGCTTAGCGAATGAGTTTCACCCATTCGTCTTCGGTCAGAACCGCAACGCCGAGCTTCTTGGCATCGGCCAATTTTGAGCCGGCGCCAGGGCCAGCGACGACGTAGTCGGTCTTCTTCGACACCGAGCTCGACACCTTGGCCCCGAGCCGCTCGGCCGAGGCCTTGGCCTCATCCCGCGTCATTCTCTCGAGCGTCCCGGTAAACACCACGGTCTTGCCGGCGACCGCGGAATCGCTGCGCGGCTTTTCCGCCTCGCGAATCTTCACTTCCCCGGCAAGCCGTTCGACGCGGCGGCGATTGTGCGCTTCGGCGAAATAATCGCGCAGGCTGTCGATTACCGTGTCGCCGATCTGATCGAGCGCGTCCATGTCCGCCCTGACGTCGTCGTCGCCTTTGGCAAGCTTGAGGCAGGCTTCATGGAAGGCCTGCCACGTGCCGTAGCCGCGCGCCAACGCCACGGCCGTGGTCTCGCCGACATGGCGGATGCCGAGCGCGTAGATGAAACGCTCCAGCGCGATCTCGCGCCTGGCGGAAATTGCGGCAAACAGGTTGCGCACGGAGGTTTCGCCGAAACCTTCGACGTCTTGGAGATGAATTTTGCTGTTGCGGTCCTCGAGCGTGAAAATGTCGGCCGGCTCCTTGACCCAGCCATTTTCGTAGAACAGCCCGATCTGCTTGTCGCCAAGGCCGTCAATGTCGAAGGCGCGGCGCGAGACGAAATGTTTGAGATGCTCGACCGCCTGATAGGGGCAGGCGAACTCGCCGGTGCAGCGGGCGATGGCGCCTTCTTCGCCGGCTGCGGTTTGGTCGCGAACCACTTCGGTGTGCAGCGGGCAGGGACAACGTTTCGGAAATTCGTAAGCTTTGGCACCGCGCGGACGTTTCTCCAGGATGACGCCGAGCACCTGAGGAATAACGTCGCCGGCGCGCTGGATTTGCACGGTGTCGCCGATCCGCACGTCGAGCCGCGCGATTTCGTCAGCATTGTGCAGCGTCGCGTTCTGCACGACCACGCCACCCACGGTGACCGGCTCAAGTTTGGCGACCGGCGTAAGCGCGCCGGTACGGCCGACCTGGATCTCGATGTCCTTGAGCAGCGTGATGGCGCGCTCGGCCGGAAATTTGTGCGCAAGCGCCCAGCGCGGCGAGCGCGAAACGTATCCAAGGCGCTCCTGCCAATCGAGCCGGTCGACCTTGTAGACGACGCCGTCGATATCGTAGTCCAGCGTCCCGCGCTGCGCCTCGATCTCACGGTGAAATTTCAGCAAAACGTCGAGCCCGCGGCACAATTTGGTCAGCGGGTTGGTTTTAAAGCCGCAAGCCTCGAACCATTTGATCATGCCGGATTGCGTATCAGCCGGCATTTCACTCATCTCGCCCCAGGCATAGGCGAAAAAGCCGAGCGGGCGCGACGCGGTAATCGACGGGTCTTTCTGGCGCAATGAGCCGGCCGCGGAATTGCGCGGATTGGCAAAGATCTGGCCGCCGGTTTCGGCCTGCCGCTTGTTCAGCGCCAGGAAGGCGTGCTTCGTCATGTAAACTTCGCCGCGCACCTCGCAGATCGCGGGAATGCCGCTACCTTTTAGCCGCCGCGGAACGTCGGCGAGCGTTCTGATATTGGCGGTGACGTCTTCGCCTTCATTGCCGTCGCCGCGCGTCGCGCCGGTGACCAGCGCGCCGCGCTCGTAGCGCAATGACATCGACAGGCCGTCGATCTTCGGCTCGGCGGAAAACGCAATCGCCTCGTCGTCGGACAGCCGCAAAAACCGCCGGATACGGCCGACGAAGTCGCGCACGTCATCTTCGGCGAAAGCGTTATCGAGGGAGAGCATCGGCACTGCATGGCGCACCTTGGCGAATCGGGCCGAGGGCGCGGCGCCGACGCGCTGCGTTAGGCTCGTCGCGGTGCGCAGTTGCGGAAAACGGGCTTCGATGGCGCTGTAGCGCTGCCGCAGCCGGTCATATTCGGCGTCGCTGACGCTCGGGGCATCCTCCTGGTAATAGCGCCGGTCGTGCGCGGCGATTTCGGCTTCCAGCCGCGCGTGCTCAGCCTTGGCTTGTGCGGCGGTGAGCTCATCCACCGCAACTTTGGAAGCGTCCTTGGGTGCCATCCTGGCGATAATCCGTCGTTCCGGGTCCGGCCACGCCCGCATCCCGGAATTGATAATCGCGCGTGCCGGTATTGTGTACTACCCCGCGGCGCGGATCAGGCGTTCGGCAGCGGCCCGGGCTTCGGCGGTGATTTCTGCGCCCGCGAGCATCCGCGCAATCTCCTCGCGGCGGCGTTCGCCTTGCAGTTCGGCGATCCGGGTGGCAACCCGTTTGCCGCGGGCGAATGCGTCCTTGGTGATGAGGTAATGGCGCTCGGCCCGCGCCGCCACTTGCGGCGCATGCGTCACCGCAATCACCTGAACGCCGGCGGCGAGGCGGGCGAGCCGCACGCCGATCGAATCGGCCACCGCACCGCCCACGCCGGTATCGACCTCGTCGAATATCAAAGTCGGCGCTGAACCGCGATCGGCCAGCACCACTTTGAGCGCCAGCAGAAAGCGGGCGAGCTCCCCGCCGGAGGCGACCTTCATCAAGGGGCCGGGCCGCGTCCCAGGATTGGTGCGAACCCAGAACTCTATTCGATCGATGCCGTTAGGACCCTCGCTTTCGCTGCTCATCGCCGTCGAAAACTCCGCCCGTTCGAGCTTGAGCGGCTTGAGCTCGGCATTCGCCGCCTTGTCGAGGGCTTGCGCCGCGCGGTGGCGCGCCGCCGAGAGTTTTTCGGCAGCTGCCCGATATCGCGCCGTGGCCTCACGCGCCTCGCGCTCCAGAGCGGCGAGCCGCTCGGCTCCGGCGTCGATCAATCCCAGATCGCTTTCGTAGCGGCGGGCGAGCGCCGCTAATTCGTCGACCGGCGCATTGTATTTTCGGCCAGCGGTGCGCAGCGCAAACAAACGCTCCTCGATTTTTTCCAGTTCCTGCGGGTCGTAATCGGCGAGTTGCAACGCCTGTTCGAGCTGCAAGCGCGCCTCGTCCAATGCAGTGAGCGCCGCATCGATAGCTTTAGTCACCGGTTCGACCAGCGTCGGCGCCTGTGCGGCCCGCCGCTCCAGGCGCCGTACGGCGGCCGCAAGCGGTGTTACCGGCGAGTTCGGACCGGCCAGGCTGTCGTGAGTCAAGCGCAGATCGTCGGCGACTTTCTCCGCCTGCATCATCGCGGCGCGGCGCTCCGCAAGCGCGGATTCCTCGCCAGGTTGCGGCGCCAGGAGGCCGAGTTCTTCGACGGCATGGCGCAGCCACTCCGCCTCGCGGCTCGCCCGCTCAACGTCGGCGCGGTGGCTTTGCACCGCCGCTTCGCGCTCGCGCCATTGCGCCCACAGCTCGCCGACTGCGGCGGCCTCCCCCTCGATGCCGCCATAGGCATCGAGCAGGCCGCGATGTGTGGCGGCTTCGACGAAGGCGCGTTCATCGTGCTGACCGTGGATTTCGACGAGTGCGGCGCCGAGCGCGCGCAATACCTGCACGCTGACCGGCTGATCGTTGACAAAGGCGCGGGTGCGGCCATCGGCAAATTGCACCCGGCGCAGAATGAGTTCGTCCTCGCCACTCAGGCCATTGTCGGCAAGAAGCACGCGCGCCGGATGATCCTGGCCGATTTCAAAAGCGGCAATCACCTGACCTTGCTCGGCGCCGTCGCGCACCAAGGCCACGTCGCCGCGCGCGCCGAGCGCAAGGGCAAACGCGTCGAGCAGTATGGATTTGCCGGCGCCGGTTTCGCCGGTCAGCACGGCAAGACCGGAGCCGAAATCGATGTCCAGCCGATCGATAAGGACGATGTCGCGGATGGAGAGCCGGGCGAGCATTCGGATGTCGGAGGTCGGAGGTCAGAGCTCGAAGGTCAGAGGTCAGATGATATTCGCGATTCTCTTTTCTGTCCTCTGATCTCCGAAATCCGACATCTGAATGTCATCCGTTTTGGGAGGTCGCCAGCCCCATTTTCTGGAAAGCGCGGCTGATCCATGAGCCCTTGTTCTCGGTGGTGGGTTCGCCGCCCGCGGTCTTCACCAGCCGATAAGCGTCCTTATACCAGGCGCTATCCGGGAAATTGTGCCCGAGCACGGCGGCGGCGGTCTGCGCCTCGTCGATGATGCCCAGGGCGACATAGCATTCGCTCAACCGCATCAGCGCCTCTTCCACGTGCCGCGTGGTCTGATACTGCGTCACCACCACCTTGAAGCGGTTGATGGCGCCGATGAAGTCGCGCTTGTTGAGGTAAAAGCGCCCGACATCCATTTCCTTGCCGGCGATCTGATCGCGTGCCATGCCGATTTTCTTCTGCGCGCTGACCGCATATTCGCTGCTTGGATATTTGCGCACGACTTGCTGCAGCGCGTCGATGGCTTTCTCTGCGCGCGCCTGATCGCGCGATACGTCGAGGATCTGATCGTAATACGAGGAGCCGATCAGATACTGTGCGTAAGCAGCGTCAGGACTGCCGGGATGCAAGGTGACGTAGCGTTTGGCCGAATTGACACAATCATCATACATTTCCGCCTGGTAGTAGGCGTAAGCCGACATCAACAGCGCCTTGCGCGCCCATTCCGAGTATGGATTTTCCCGATCCACCTCGTCGAATTTCTTGGCCGCCTCCTTGTAGTCTTGCTTGGTGTTCAGGAGGTAGAGGCCCTGATTGTAGAGCGAGTCGGCGGGATTTTCGGGAACGTAATCGTCGTCTTTATTGAACAGGCTGCAACCCATCAGCGGCAAAGTCAGCGGAATGAAAATTAACGCCGCCGCGAGCCAAGTGGCCCGCGCGCGCATTCCGTGCCCGGATCTTGCCGATCCTCGTATCCGCGCCGTCATCAGCGTAATTTGAGCCCCGTCTGACAGCCGCGCCCCGCCTGGTCGACGCCCGCAGCCCCGTGAGAATATAGCAATAGAATACAGCAATTATGGCTGACAATCGGCCCGGAATAAGGCGCGAAAATTAAGCCTTTTAGGAGACGTCAGGCCCGTAAGCTGGTAGAGCGAAACCGATGCCGAGGTCGGCATGGCCGCGCGGACGCCGCATCTCGGGCATTTCCACATAAGTCCAAGCGCTGCGATCGGCCATCAAGGCGGTCAGCACCGCATGATTGAGCTTATGGCCGCCGCGGACGGTGCGGTAAGCGCCAATCAACGGCGCTCCGGACAAAGCCAAATCGCCAATCGCATCCACCACCTTGTGGCGGACGAATTCGTCGCCGTAGCGCATGCCTTCCGGATTAAGAACCCGATCCTCGGCGACGACCACGGTGTTCTCGAACGAGGCGCCGAGCGCGTAACCGGCACTCCATAGCTTGGCGACATCGCGCATGAAGCCGAAGGTGCGCGCCCGCGCCAGGTCGCGACGGAATAAATCTGGCTCTACGTCAACGGCAAACGTCTGACGGCCGATCAGCGGATGGTCAAACTGGATTTCCGTTTCGATTCTCAGACCGCGCAAATAGGGCCGTAATTCGCCGTAGCTATCGCCTTTGGCCACGCGCACCGGCTTGAGCACCTGGATGTAGCGCCGCGACGGCGCAAGCGCGGCAATGCCCGCCTGATCGATTGCAGCGACGAATGGCGCGGCGCTGCCATCCATGATTGGAATTTCCGGACCGTCGACCTCGATGACTGCGTTATCGACGCCGAGAGCACGCAAAGCCGCCAAGACATGTTCGGTTGTCGATATGGCGGGCCCGTTCTTGTCGCCAAGGACGGTTGCGAATTCGGTCGCGGTGACGGAGCGGAAATGGGCCCGCAGTTCACGATCAGGCTGGCCGTCGGCCCCGCAGCGCACGAAAATGATGCCGGTGTCGGCCTCGGCCGGATGCAGCGTGATGGTGGCGGGTAAGCCGGAATGGACACCGACGCCGGCGACGGTCACATTATCCCGTAGCGTCGTCTGCCTGCCGGCCGGCACGCCCCGAGGCACGCCCCACGTCATGCTATTGCCCCACACCTCACAGCCGCTCCGCGATCCAAAACACATCGCGAATACGGCCACCCCAACGGAGGGAACGCTTTCAGATTACAAATTTGGGGATGGTCGCAACGGCCGACCTACTCAAGTCCCCCGAAACATCCCCTCGACCTGCAAACCCTAATGCTGCATCGCCACGAGGCCAATTCACGCTTTCTTACCGACTGTTACCTTTTTCCGGCCGCACTCTGGTCCGCACCTTGCCAAAAATGCGTCCGGCGAAGCTTTCGGAGTATCCCAGAATGTGAAGCGGCGCCGCCAGCCGGATCCGGTGACAGCGCCGCTTCAACAGAAAATCTCAGAAAAACAAGGAATTAGATCAATGATCGGCCGAAGTCGCTCTGCCCCACACTGATTACCAAGCGCGGGGCAGCCGCATCGTCAGTTCGCTTGTCGGCGCAGGAAGGCCGGAATGTCGAGTTGATCCGTTTCGGCCGAGTTATGCACAGCGCTGGTCCGGCCATGATGGTCAAGACCCTGCGGCATGGTCCGCTTGGCGTATTCGGAGACCGGCTCGGGACGGGGCTCGCTTGGGCGCGGCATCGGCCGGCCCGGCAGGCGGTCCGCCCCTGGCATAGGAGCCACGGCGGCAGCGCGCGGTGCCGGTGGCGGCGATTTGGCGGCTTCCTCGCGGCGGCCGAGACCGACCGACGCCAGGCGTTGCAGCAGGGACCGCTGCCTTTTTTCAGGATGATGATGGTCGGCAAGCTCACCGCGCTTGGCGCGAATCTCATTCTGGGCCGGCAGCGGCAGCTCATCGATTCGCGGCATGCGCGGCGCCCGCATCGGCATTCGCTCGGGCTGCGGTGGAATGAACGCCGTCTCCTCCTCGGCTTCGGGCTCGTTTGCCGCCGGATCGATAAACAGCGACGGTTTAGGCGCGAGTGGACGGATCGTGACGTCCTCGACCGCTGCCGCGATCGCAGCCTTAGCCGCGGATTCGATCGAGGCATTCATGCTGCCGGCTGCGGCATTGGCCGGACTGGCGGCCAGACCAGGTCTTGCCGGTTCGAGGCGCTCGACGCGCTCGGCATCTCTTTGCTTTTCCGCGCGCAGCCGCGGTCCGATATCGGCCAGCCGAGACTCGCTTAGGCCGGAAAGGACCGGACGTTGCGTCAAAGCTTGGTCAATACCCGTCGCCACGACCGAGACCCGGATCATGCCATCGAGGCTTTCGTCGAAAGTGGCGCCGACAATGATGTTGGCGTCTTGATCCACCTCTTCGCGAATCCTGGTGGCGGCTTCGTCGACTTCATAGAGCGTCAGATCGCGGCCGCCGGTGATGGAAATCAGAAGACCCCTGGCGCCCTTCATGGACGCATCGTCGATCAGCGGATTCGCGATCGCCGCTTCGGCCGCGGTTAGGGCGCGCTTATCGCCCTCGGCCTCGCCGGTTCCCATCATGGCCTTGCCCATCTCGCGCATGACGGCGCGAACGTCGGCAAAATCGAGATTGATAAGGCCTTCCTTGACCATCAGGTCGGTAATGCAGGCCACGCCCGAATAAAGAACCTGATCCGCCAGCGCGAAAGCATCGGCGAATGTTGTTTTCTCATTGGCGACGCGGAACAGATTCTGATTGGGAATGATCAGCAGCGTGTCGACGCATTTTTGCAGTTCAGTGATGCCGCCATCGGCCGTCCGCATCCGCCGTTGGCCTTCGAAGTGGAATGGCTTGGTGACGACACCGACCGTGAGAATCCCGAGTTCCCGCGCCGTCTTGGCGATGATCGGCGCGGCGCCGGTGCCGGTGCCGCCGCCCATTCCCGCGGTGACGAACACCATGTGTGCTCCGGACAGGTGATCGCGGATCTCGTCGATGACTTCTTCGGCCGCGGCACGCCCCACGTCGGGCTGCGAGCCGGCGCCCAGGCCTTCGGTCACCTGGACGCCCATCTGGACGATCCGTTCGGCCTTTGACATCGTGAGCGCCTGCGCGTCGGTATTGGCGACGACAAAATCGACGCCTTGGAGGCCAGCGGTGATCATATTGTTCACCGCGTTGCCGCCCGCGCCGCCGACTCCGAATACGGTGATGCGGGGTTTAAGCTCACGAATATCCGGGATGTTCAGATTGATGGTCATGATTGCCTCTTTTGTCTCGCGCGGGCGTGCTCCACGCCCGGGCCCGTCCGGTCCGCCACCGGTCGCTGAGATTTTCGAGCTTCGCTTCTGAGGGCCATCAGAAACTCTCGCGAAGCCATCGTCCGACGCGAGCGAAATATCCGCCCGTGCCGGTCATGAGTTGCCGCTTACGCCGCGCTTCGAAATGTTCGAGATGCGCCGCTTGCGGGTAGACAAGTAAGCCCGCTGCGACCGCAAAGGCCGGGCCCTTAGCCGCATCCGGAGCGCCAGCGATGCCGAGCGGACGTCCGAGCCGCACCGGCCGTCCGATCAATCGGGCCGCCAATTCCGGCAACCCGTTGAGCTGGCTGGCGCCGCCGGTCAGGACGACGTGTCCCCGCCGATCGGTCGCGATCGGACATGCGGCCAAGCGGTCGCGCACCATTTCGAGGATTTCCTCGACGCGTGGCTTGATGATGCTCACCAGAGTTGCGCGCGATACGAATTGCGCCGGTTCGCGCTCATGCTCCTCCAGCGGCGGGACCGTGATCATGTCACGTTCGTCCGATGCTCCGCCAAGCACAGTGCCATAAAGCGTTTTGATTCGCTCGGCGTCGACAATCCCAGCGTTCAGTCCGCGCGCCAGGTCCATGGTGACGTGATGGCCACCAAGCGCGAAGCCGTCGATGTGAATGAGCCGCCCGGCTTGGAATGCGGCAATAGTCGTGGTGCCGGCACCCAAATCGACCACGGCCGCGCCCAAATCCGCCTCGTCGTCGGCAAGGACCGCGAGACCTGCAACATAGGGTGAGGCGGCCATGGCCTCGACGTCGAGATGACAACGCTCGACGGCGAGCATCAAATTGCGGGCGGTAGCGACATCGGTGGTCGCCACATGCATATCGACCCCGAACCGGCTACCGAGCATTCCACGCGGATCGCGGACGCTGTTTACGCCATCGATTGAATAGCCGACCGGCAGTGAGTGGAGCACCGCGCGGCCGTCGCGCAGCGAATGCCGGCTGCCGGCCGCTAAAACCCGCGCGATATCGTTTTCCGATACTGCGGAGCCCAGGATCTCAATCTCTGCCGTGAATAGTTCGCTTGACGGCCGCCCCGCCGATATCGACAGCACCACGGATTCGATTTCGACCGAGGCCATTCGTTCAGCGGCATCCACGGCGCGCCGGATCGCGTCCTCCGCCTGCACCAAGTTGACGATGGTGCCGGCCTTGGTCCCGCGGGCAACGGTGTGGCCGAAACCGATCACCTCGACGGAATGGCTGCGCCGGGTCAAAACTTGTTGCGGGCCATGCGGACGAAGCCGGCCGATCAGGCAAACGACTTTGCTTGAGCCGACGTCGAGCGCGGCGACCACCATGCTTCGGCGGGCCGAAATCGGCCTCATCTTGGGCGTAACGCCGTGACCGAGCGTGTTCATGCGTCGCCGCCCTTTTTCTTTTTTGCGTTGGCTTTGATCGCATCGTCGCGCGCCTGCGTCGCTGCATCCGACAAGCGCACGGTCACCCGGTCGGGCAGGCGCAGATCGATGCTTGTGATGTCGCGCGACAGCACCTTTTTGTCATGGTCCAGTTTGACCAGTCGATCGAGCGCCGCTTGCAGATCGCTATCCGGCAGGTGGACATCCATGCCGTTGACCAGTCGCAAGTTCCAGCGCCGCTCGGCAACAAGCACCGAGGCGCGAAGCGCAGAGCGAATTTCCGGATAGCGATCAAGAAGGCCGATAAAGTCCTTGGCGCGGCGCTCGGCGCCGCTGCCGACCACAAGCGGCAGCCCGCGATAGCGGTCCTCGACAAAAGGCTGGAGCACCGTGCCGTCGTCGGCAATGACATTGACTTGGCCATTTCGCTGCCACAGCGCGAAAGCCCGGCGTTCGGTAATCGTGATCAGCAGGCGATCGGGATAAAGTTTGAGGATGGCGGCGGCGGCGATCCAGGGGTCTGCCAATAGCCGGGCGCGCGCAGCTTCGGCATCGAAGAACAACAGCGATGACCGGCCGGTCACGCCGGCCAGGGTGAGCGCCTGCTCGCGGCCGACCTGACTGCCGCCGCTCACCGAGACCGCGGCAATGCCAAAACCGAGTGCATTCGCGGCATTGTCGCGTGCACCTCTTAGCCAATCGGTAACGGCGGCCACATGTCCGCCGACGATAGCGCCATAGGACAGCGTCGCGCCGAGTAGCAGCAGCGATCCGGCGACGCCAGCGCCTTGGGGAATTTGGGCCAGTCGGGCGGCCCAACGCCGGGCACGGCGCCCACCGATGAAAAAGCCAAAACTGGCGCTTGCCGGGTCCTGATCGGCTTCCACGCGCGCGCGATCCGGCTCGTCAACCGGCGCGCCGAACCATCTTGTCACTGATTGCCCCGACCGCTTCAGCGGTTGGTCGAGGCGTCCTCCACCATCCATTGCACCAGCTCATCGAACGTGATGCCCGCATAGGCAGCCAGTTCAGGCACGAGCGAGGTCTCGGTCATGCCGGGTTGAGTATTGACCTCAAGGCAGACCAGCTTTCCCGTCCCCCGATCGTCGTAGCGAAAGTCCGCGCGGCTGACCCCACGGCAGCCGAGCGCGTTATGCGCAGCGAGAGCCAGTCTTCGGACCTCCTGGTAAACATTCGGTAAAATTGGCGCCGGCAGCAGGTGCTTGGACCCGCCGGCGGCATATTTGGCCTCGTAGTCGTAAAAGCGCGTCGCTGAAACGATTTCGATGACATCAAGCGCGCGGTCGCCGAGCACAGCACAGGTCAGCTCCTTCCCCGGAATGTAGCGCTCGACCATGACCGTATCGCCGAACGGCCAGTCGTCGCGGTACAGCTCCTGCGGTGGGTGCGGGTGCTGTTCGGTGACGATGAAGACGCCGACGCTGGAGCCTTCGGCGATCGGCTTCACCACATAAGGCGGGGGCATGAGGTGCGCTCTGGCCGCCTCGAAGCGCGACACCACGCGATCTTCCGCGACTGGAACGCCGGCAGCCTTAAACAGGGCCTTGGCGTAGCTCTTGTGCATGGCGAGCGCAGACGCCAGCACGCCGGAATGGCTGTAAGGAATGCCAAGAATCTCCAGGAGGCCCTGCAACGTGCCGTCCTCGCCGGGGCGGCCGTGAAGCACGTTAAGCGCCACGTCGGGCTTGGCCGCGGTCAGCGCGGCGGCGATCTCGGGCGTGACGTCGAGCGAGCTGACGTGGTAGCCGCGCCGAATGAGCGCCTCGGCGCAAGCCTTGCCGGAACGCAGCGATACCTCGCGCTCGGCCGACCATCCCCCCATCAGAACGGCGACGTGCTTGGCCATAGCTCCGCCTCGCTGACTCCGCCCAGCGCTGATTCGCACCGACACCAATAGAATCGACAATGGGCGAAAGGTCGAGTGTTTCGGCTCATGGGAAACGAAATACCGTCAATCGTTTACCGCGATCCTGCGCTGCCAAATTGACCACGCTGCCCTGCTCTGTCAGGCTTCCTCCAGGTCGTCGGCAACCACCCCTTAGCCGATTAGCTGGCCAAGCGTTGCCCTGTCTTGTTCCGGCTCACGCCGGGCTGATGGGGTATCGGTCATGGGCGACCTTGATTTCTTCAGCATCCTGATCTTCATCGCCGGCGCCTTCGCCGCGTCCGCCATCACAGCGCTAGCCGGCTTTGCATTTGGAATTATCGCAGCCGGTCCGTGGCTCCATGCGCTGACGCCATCGCAAACGACAGCGCTGATTGTCGCCTATGGCCTTTTGGTCCAAGGCTATTCGGTGTGGAAGTTGCGCGCGGCGATCAAAATCGGGCGGCTACTTCCATTTCTCATCGGCGGCGCCATCGGTACGCCGCTTGGCGTTTTGTTGCTGAGTTGGGTGAGTGCGACGCATTTGCGCCTTGGTGTGGGCGCGGTTCTGATCGCCTACGGCGCCTATGGTTTACTCCGTCCGAATTTCCCGAGTTTTGTCGGCGTGAGCCGATTCGTCGATGCTCTTGCCGGCTTATTCGGCGGTGTGCTCGGCGGTGCCACTGGACTCGCCGGCATTGTAGTCATGATCTGGTCCGGGCTGCGTGAATGGTCCAAGGATGAGCAGCGCGCTGTCTTCCAACCAGCCGGCGTCGCCAACTTCGCCATGATCGCGCTTTGGATCGGCGGTGTCGGAATGCTGGGCCGCGACACGATAATTCTGTTCGCGTTCGGGTTACCGGCGATTCTGGCAGGCCTGTGGCTTGGTTTTGCGCTCTATAGAAGAGTAGATGAGACCGGCTTCCGGAAGATCGTTCTGATCCTGTTGCTGATTTCCGGAGCAACGCTGTTTTTTTGATCGCGCGATCAAGCTTGCGAACGAAAGATCAGGCTGCGCGTCAGCTTCGCGCCAACGTTTCCTCCGGCGCCTTGATATGACGGAACGAGAACAGCAATGCCGCGTCGTAAAGAATCTTAAGCGCGCCGCAGATCACCAAGGGAGCGCCGAGAAACGGGCCGCCAAGCAAAACGCCGGCAAGAGCCGGGCTCAGTGACGACGCAAGACTTCGCGGGACCGCTGTGACGCTGGCCGCGGCCGGTCGCTCCGGCGGAGTGACGACCGCCATGACGTAAGAGCTCCGTGTCGGCACATCCATTTGCGACAGCGCCGATCGCAAGAGCAGAAAAGCGAGCGCGGCGGTCAGGTTCGGCGACAAAGCCGCGAGGATGAGAAAGAGGCTCGAGGGGATGTGTGTGAACACCATGGTGTTCACTAATCCGATTCGCCTCGCGATCATGGCCGCCAGCGGATACGAGAAGGCGCTGAGCACACCCGACCAGAAAAAGAACAGGCTGGCGGCTGCGAGCGACATATCGAAGCGCTTGAACAGCCAGACCGCGAGCAGCGACTGGACGACAAATCCGCCGGCAAATGCATCGACGCTGAACAGAGCGGCGAGCCTATAGACGACACCGCGCGAGACATTTAACGGCGCCACAGCCGATCTCTGCTCGATATTGCCGCGCGGCAAACAATAGTAGATTGCCGCGCTGACAAGGCCCAGAACCGCGTAGGCATAGAACATCGTCCGCAGCGCGGAGAGCTCGCTCACGCCAATGCGCGTCAACAGCTGCGGAGCTGCCGCGGCCAAGGCGCCGGCGGCCATCGACAAGGCTCCGATCAAGCTATAGCGCGCAAATATCCGCGTGCGGTCGTGATCGACGGCGCTTTGTGCTAGCGCCGCATGCTCGATCGGTATCAGAACGCCGATGTCGCCGGTCGATGGGTTCACAGTGCCGAAAAAAGCCACTGCGGCAATCAGGCCGATTTGCTCGACCGCGGGGAACGCGACACCGGTAGCGATCATCAAGACTGCGCCGGCGATCAACAAACGGCGAAGAGCGTGGCGCGGCGCGATAAGCCCAATCGCAAGCGTCAGGATGGCGGTGCCGAGCAAAGCCGTCGCAGCAACTAACCCGATCTGCGCGGCGCCGAATCCGATCTTTGCCAAATAGACCGGAAGCACGATGGTGGCAAAGCCATCGCCAAAGCCGCGTAATGCGCGCGCGCTATAGAGGAGCAAGAAGCTGGAACGTGAATTCAGCGTATTGCCTTCATGTTGATGATCGCTTTGCAAGGCGGTTCGCGGCCGCTAAAGCGAAATGATTTAGGTTGATTAGGCATTTCGCTTTTGCCAGTTGTTTTGAGCATGATCTTTTCCGGAAACCGGTGTCCACTTTTCGGGATCATGCTTTAGTCCGATTGGTTTCGTGGTTCGGCTTCAGCTTTTGGCGTTCGCCATTTTGTCGAGCGCGGCGCGCAACCCTTTCGCGAGTTTGATTGCATCGTCATTCGCCCAGAAATGCATGAAGTAAAGGCGCGGCTGTTCATCGAGCATGTGGCTGTGCAAGGCGGTCACCTCGATGCCATTGGCGCGCAGCGCCTTGATGACCGGATTGACCTCGTCCGCGGTCATTACAAAGTCGCCAGTGATGGCGGCTTTGCCGTTGCCGGTCGGTTGAAAGCCGATTCCGGTCGCAACGCCCAATGGCCCAGCCGGCGCGAGCGTCATGCCGTTCTCGGTGACGGCATCGCGCCGCGGCACGCCGAACTGATACACCCCACCATTGACCTGGCCTTTAACGCCGATGATCTCATCGAGTTGCGTAGCGGGAAGATCCATGGCCGGCGGAGGCGCCTGCGGCGATGGCGCAGCCAGCGGCGTTTTGCTTTCGGCCAAAGCTGCGCGAATGGCGGTTGCCATTTTCACCGGATCGCCGTGACCGCCGACATGCATGTAAAACGTTGCCGGATTGGCACGCAACAGATGATTGTGGACCGCGGTGATATCCAGGCCGCTCTCGACGAATTTGGTCATGACCGGCTTGATCTCGGTTTCGAGGAGGACGAGATCGCCCATAACCATCACTTGACCGCTCATTGCGCCACCGCTCATGCCCTTGAGCGCAACCCAGCCGCCAAGCGCAAGCGCTGGCTTAATGCTCACGCCATCGAGCGTCACGCTGAGATCGCTGCGCGGAAAGCCGTAGCGATGAACATCACCGGAAACTACGGCGGGCTTTCTGCCGATCGCTTCATCGACTTTCTGCCAGTCAATTTCCTGACTTCGCGCTGCCGTTGCGGCAATTAAGCCGGCACCAATAAAAAGCACAGAAACGAGTCGCATCATTTTCTCCCTATCGATCCTTTAACGCTCCTCACCACATTCAATTCGAACAGGACTGGGTGATCCGGCCGCTTATTCCCGCAACGTCTCATGCGTGGCTCGTATTCTTTCTGTAACGATCGGTCCGCAAGATCCGATCACCCAGAAGCGCCTGCGAGATGAAGAACGACCCCCGCAGCGCAGCACGCTGCGAGTGTCGGAATCATCCCGATTTTGAAACGGAAGATTGCGATTGCGGCCGCCAGCGAAAGCGCAAGCGCCCACGGATCAACGCTGCTGAAGATCGGCGCATCGAACGATAGCGGGAAAGCGCGAACCGGTACGGTCGCCCTGAATACGCTATGGATTGCGAACCACGTCGCCAAATTGAGAACGACGCCGACGACCGCGGCGGTAATCGCAGATAGCGCGCCGTTGAGCGCTTTGTTACCGCGCAACCTTTCGACAAACGGTGCGCCCAGGAAAATCCAAAGAAAGCAGGGAATGAAGGTGACCCACGTTGCCAGCAATCCGCCCAAGGTCGCCGCGACCAATGGCGATAACGAACCAGGATCGCGGTACGCGGCCATGAAGCCCACGAACTGTAGAACCATGATGAGCGGTCCCGGCGTTGTCTCGGCCATGCCGAGGCCGTCCAGCATTTCGCCCGGCTTGAGCCAGCCATATTGCTCGACCGCCCCCTGTGCGACGTAAGACAGCACGGCGTAGGCGCCGCCGAAGGTGACGACGGCCATCTTGCTGAAGAAAACGGCGATCTCGCTGAAAACATTCCCCCTGCCAAATGTCGCCAACAGCGCGATCACCGGAATGAGCCAAAGCGCCAGCCAGACCGCGGACACCATTGAGGCGCGCGCCACGCTGGGGCGCGCGTGTTCCGGAAGCGCATCGCCCAGCAGACTTTTATCCTCGCCGTGTTTGTCAGCGCCTTTGCCGTGTCCGCCGTCGCTTTTAAAAACTTCGGCCCCGCTCGCGGTACCTAAAAAGCCAATCGCCGCTGCACCGATAATGATGACGGGGAATGGGATATTGAAAAAGAAAATGCCGATGAATGCCGCCGCCGCCAGCAATCGCACCGCGTTGTTTTTCAGCGCACGCTTGCCAATGCGCACGACAGCTTCGACAACAATTGCCAACACCGCCGCTTTCAATCCGAAGAACAAGGCGACCACAACGGGCACCTTGCCGTAGATCGCGTAGATGTAGCTGAGCGCCATAATCGAGATGATGCCGGGCACAACGAAGAGACTGCCCGCAACGATCCCGCCAAGCGTCCGATGCATGAGCCAGCCGATATAGACTGCGAGCTGCTTTGCTTCGGGGCCGGGCAGCAGCATGCAATAGTTGAGCGCGTAAAGAAATCTGCTCTCCGAAATCCAGCGCTTTTCATCGACGATGATGCGGTGCATCACGGCGATTTGCGCCGTTGGTCCGCCGAAGCTCAAGAGCGCCACGCGTGTCCAGACACGCAATGCTTCGGCAAAGGATACGCCGTGTGCCGGCGCAGATTTGATGTTTGCGGCGGTCGCTAACTGGGTCATGGCTATTCTGTCAGCGCGCCAAAAGACGCAGCAACAAGCCACGCAGCGACGTTTTCAGATGAAATCGAGGAGGGAATTCCGTCCATGCGCAAGCTCCTCGCCAGAGCGAGTGGTGCGCAGAGCTTGGACGGATTGCGTCTGACGGGGAGTCTGCTCGTCCCCACGCATAGAATCTAGATCGCGGGGACGGCGAGCGCAAGCAGGGTTTCGCTTCGCCGGGCTGTTCCCGGCGAGCGTCACGCGGCGACGCCGATCCGCGCGATTTCCCATTCGAGCTTGACGCCTGAATGCTCCTCAACCTTGCGCCGCACCAGTTCGCCGAGGCCTTCGATCTCGGCGGCGGTCGCATTGCCGCGGTTGATCAGAAAATTACAATGCATCTCCGACACCTGCGCGCCGCCATTGGTCAATCCGCGGCAGCCGGCGGCGTCGATCAATTGCCAGGCCTTGCGGCCGGGCGGGTTTTTGAAAGTCGAACCACCGGTGCGGCTCTTTACCGGTTGCGTCGACTCTCGCGCTTCGGTGATTTTTTCCATTTCGGCGGCGATGAGTTTTGGATCGCCGCGTTCGCCCGCGAACAGGGCTTCGGTAAAGATGTAATCGTCGGGCGCACCGCAATGACGATAGGTGTAATGCATGTCGGCATTGCCGAGCACGTGCACGCGTCCGCGCCGATCGACCGCGCGTGCCTCGACCAGAACGTCTTTGGTTTCGCGCCCATAGGCGCCGCCATTCATGCGCAGCGCGCCGCCGAGCGCGCCGGGAATGCCGCGCATGAACGACAAACCGCCGATGCCGGCTTCGTGTGCCGTGCGTGCGACTTTCACATCCGGCACGGCAGCGCCGGCGCGAATCCGCGTGCCTTCGACGGCAATGCCATTAAAGCCGCGTCCCAGTCTCACGACCGCGCCGCGAACGCCGCCGTCGCGCACAATCAAATTCGAACCAAGACCGATCACCGTCACGGCAAACTCGTCCGGTAAATGGACAAGGAAATAGCCAAGGTCGGCCTCGTCCTCCGGCATGAACAGAAGCTGCGCCGGTCCGCCGACCCGAAACCATGTCAGTTCAGCGAGCGGCTGATTGGGCAAAGCACGGCCGCGCAGCTTCGGCATCGTGTTTTTGAGCAAAGGCACGAGATCGGGAAACGTCATTAGAGCATGATCCGGAAAAGTGGAAACCGGTTTTTCGAAATGATCATGCTCCAACAACGAGCCAAAGCGAAATGCGGAATCAACATAAAGATATTTCGCTTTAGCGCGCCCCGAGCGCCGCAAGTTCCGCCGGCAGGGCATAGGCCCATTGCGTGATCGAACCGGCACCGAGGCAGACGACGTAGTCGCCCGGTTCCACCGCATCGACGACAAGTTGCGCCAACATCTCCGGCGCGTCGAGCGCAATAACATGGCGGTGGCCGTGGGTGCGCAGGCCCTGCACCAGCGCGTCGCGATCGACCCCGGCGATCGGCGTCTCGCCGGCCGGATAGACATTAGCGACGATCACGGTGTCGGCGTCGTTAAAGCAGGTGCAGAACTGGTCAAACAATGCTGCGAGCCGCGTGAAGCGATGCGGCTGTACCACGGCAAGCACGCGCCCTTTAGTCGACTCCCGGGCCGCGCGCAGCACCGCGGCGATCTCCACCGGGTGATGTCCATAGTCATCGATAATGGTAACCCCGTTCCAGATTCCGGTGCGGGTGAAGCGCCGGCGGACGCCGCCGAACTTGGCGAAAGCCTGCCGGATTGTTTCGTCCGCGACGCCGAGCTCATGCGCGATGGCAATGGCAGCGGTGGCATTGAGCGCGTTATGACGACCCGGCATCGGCAGCGCGATGTTTTTGATCTCATGGACGGGCCGCGCTGCGGTTTCGCGGAACAACACGGTGAACAAAGACGTGCCGCCGGCATGCGACACGTCGACAAGGCGCACGTCGGCTTGCGGATTCTCGCCGTACGTGACGATGCGGTGATCTTCAATGCTGCCCACCAGATTTTGCACAATCGGATGATCGGTGCACATCACCGAGAAGCCATAGAACGGCACGTTCTCGACAAAGGCGCGAAACGCGTCCTGCACAGCGTCGAAGGTTTTGAAGTGATCGAGATGTTCGGGGTCGACATTGGTCACAACAGCGATGTCGGCTGGAAGCTTGAGAAAGCTGCCATCCGACTCGTCCGCTTCGACCACCATCCAATCGCCGGCGCCAAGCCGGGCGTTGGTGCCGTAGGCGTTGATGATGCCGCCATTGATCACGGTCGGATCGAAACCCCCGGAATCGAGCAGCGTCGCCACCATCGAGGTCGTCGTCGTCTTGCCATGGGTGCCGGCAATGGCGATGGAGCTTTTCAGGCGCATCAGTTCGGCCAGCATTTCGGCGCGGCGGACGACCGGCAGGCGTTGCGCGCGAGCGGCTGCGAGCTCCGGATTATCGGCCTTGATCGCCGACGAAATCACCACAACCTTGGCGCCCTCAAGATTTTCCGCCGCATGACCAATCGCAATTTTCACACCCTTGTCGCGCAGCCGTTTGACATTGGCGCCGTCGGCCTGATCGGATCCCTGGACGGTGTGGCCGAGATTCACCAGCACCTCGGCGATGCCGCTCATACCGATGCCGCCGATGCCGATGAAATGAATCGGCCCGATATCGCGCGGCAATTTCATGCGGTTCTCCGGTCTTCCTGTTCCGGCATTAAAGGGTTGCTCCAAGCCTATCAATGCAATCCTATCAATGAATGAGCCGGATGGCAGGAACAAGTCCGCGATTTTTTGTTGGTGCGCCGGTCGCATCAGCGCTTGGCGATCGCCGCCACGTCGAGGACCAAGTCGGCCAGTCGCGCTGCCGCATCGAGTCTGCCTAGCGATCGCGCCGCCCCCGCCATCGCTATGAGGCGTTGCGGCGCCTCCGCGAGGCCTGCGATTTCGGCGGCCAGCCGCTCGGGAGTGAAATCCTCCTGCACAAGCCGAAGTGCTCCGCCGGCACGGTCGAGCACGCCGGCATTGGCCAACTGATCTTGATCGATCGCGTGCGGCAGCGGCACCAGGATAGACGGCCGGCCGATCGCGGCTAATTCGGCAACCGTCGAAGCGCCGGATCGGGCCACAACGAGATGGCTCGCCGCGATGCGCTCCGGCAGGTCGGAAAAGAACGGCGCCACCTCCGCTGCAACCGAGAGGCTTGTATAAGCCTCGCGGACGCGGGCGAGATCCTCCTCGCGCGCCTGTTGAACAATGTGTAGCCGCGCCCGCAGTCCGCCTTCGAGCTGCGCGATTGCCGCGGGCACGATGTCGGCCATGATGCGGGCGCCTTGACTGCCGCCGAATATCAACAGGCGCAGCAGATCGGAAGGCGCGCTGTAAGGCGTCGCCGCAGCCGCGATCACCGCGGATCGGACCGGGTTGCCAGTGAGCGTCGCCTTGGCCGCCAAGGCCGGCGCAGCGTCGAAAGTCTGAGGAAAGGTCGTGGCAATCGCGGTGACGCGCGGCGCCAACAGCCGGTTGGCGCGTCCGACGACAGCATTGGCGTCGTGGATCACGGTAGGAACCCCGCGCCATACTGCGGCTAACACCGGCGGAACGCTCGGGTAGCCGCCAAAGCCGATCACGGCGGCCGGATGCAGTCGGCCGATCAACCGCCAAGCCTGAAGCAAGCCTAGTCCGAGTGCGGCTGCCGTCTGCGTCAGTGCGACCGGATTGCGTGACCGAATTGTCGCGCTGGCGACGACATGGATGGCCTCTTGCTCGAATGTTTCGCCAAATCGAATGGCGCGCCGGTCGGTCGCGAGATGGACTGCGATGCCGCGTCCGGCGAGCGCGCCGGCCAGCGCCGCCGCCGGAAATAAGTGGCCGCCGGTGCCGCCGGCGGCGACCAGCACCGACGGCGATTGCGATTGGTCCATCAGGCCGGACTCGCAACGAATCCATGCGCGCTGGCGAGTTTGGCGCGCGGCCGCTCGCGGGTCAGCGCCACCAGCATGCCCATCCCATAAGCAAGCGAGATCAAAGATGAGCCGCCGTAGGAGATGAACGGCAGCGTCATTCCTTTTGCCGGCATCAGATGCAAGTTGACCGCCATATTGATGGCCGATTGCAACCCGAACAGCATGGCGAGGCCGGCGGTCGCGAAACGAATGAACGGATCGTCGCTGGCCATAGCCTTCGCCAGCGCGCGAATCACGATAAAGGCGAACAGCGCCGCCAAAATGAGGCAAAGCACCACGCCGAACTCCTCGGCCGCGACCGCAAAAACGAAATCGGTGTGGCCTTCGGGGAGCACGCGCTTGATCGTCCCCTCGCCCGGGCCGCGACCGAACCAGCCGCCGCGAATAAACGATTCCGTGGCGATATCGATATTGAAACTGTCGCCCGATGCCGGATCGAGGAAGCGGTTGATGCGCTGCGCGACGTGCGGCACGGTAAAGAAAGCCGCGATCAAACCGGCGCCTGCCGCGCCCGCTAATCCGATTACCCAGATCGCACGCATGCCGGCGATATAAAACAGCGCGCCCCAAACCAGCGCGATCAGCATGGTCTGGCCGAAGTCGGGCTGCAGCACCAAGAGCGCGACGACGACGACGAGTAGCGCAAGCGCGATCGAGTTCGCCGGCATTTCCGGCCGCTTCGCGCTTTCAGCGAACAACCAGGCGATGAGAATGACGAAAGCAGGTTTTAGGAATTCCGAGGCCTGGATATTTACTCCAAGAATGACGAGCCAGCGCCGTGCGCCTTTGATCTCGGCGCCGAAGTAAGGCGTCAGCGCGGTCAGAATCAAGCTTACGGCGAACACGACGAGCGCTACTTTGCGGATTTCGCGCGGAGAGAGGAAAGAGGACGCGATCAGCACCAACGCCGCGGGGATAAGAAACAGGACTTGGCGGTTTACGAAATGAAACGGATCAAGCCCGATCCGGGCCGCAACCGGCGGACTTGCAGCGAGGCACAGCACGATGCCGCCAAGCATCAACGCCCCGAGTGCTGCCAGAGTCAGCCGGTCGACGGTTCGCCACCACTCACTGAACAAGGTCGGTCGCGCGCGGGAAGCCATGATGAGCGATGTCGGTCCGCAAAATTCCACGGCTAGTGTGGTGGATTTGAAATTCCTACGAAAAAGCGGCTAGCTCGTATAGGAACTTCAAATCCAAAACCCACACTAGAATCGTAAGTTTGCTAGTGTCCCTTTGATCCCGAAGTTTGCATTAGTGCAGCCGCAAATTCGTGCAAACTTCGGAATCGGGACACTAGTCCTGCATCGGACATGGTTTCCAGGCCATTAAGATGGTTGTCCGGCTGGGCATCGTGACCGGCATCCGTTCATTATCTTCTGCAGCCCGGGCAGCGCTTGCACTAGCGCCCGAAAGGCATCCCCCCGCACCTCGAAATTCCGATACTGATCGAACGAAGCGCAGGCGGGCGACAGTAGCACCACGGGTTCCTGGGCCGCGGACGCAGCCGCATCTCTTGCCGCAGCGGCAAGCGCCTTGTCGAGCGTTCCGGTGATCTCGTGGGGCGCCATATCGGCCAGAGTGGCGGCAAACTGATCGGCCGCCTCGCCGATCAGATATGCTTTGCAGATGCGCGGGAAGAAGGAGCGGAGACTCTCGATGCCGCCGGTCTTGGGCCGTCCCCCGGCGATCCAAAAAATGTCGTGGAAGCAGGCCAGCGCCTGGGCGGCCGAATCGGCGTTGGTGGCCTTGGAGTCATTGACGAAGAGAACGGCGCCACGCCGTCCGACCTCTTCCATCCGGTGCGCCAATCCGGGAAACGATCGCAGTCCTGCCTGGACCGTCGTCGGCTCGAGGCCGAGTGCGAGCGTGGCGGCGGCTGCGCAGGCTGCGTTCTGCGCGTTATGCAACCCGCGCAAAGAGCCAATGCCGTCGAGTTCGGCAATGAGGGAGGGCTCCCCAGCCTGTGCGCGCAGGATCCGGCCCCTCTCGACGTAGAGACCGTCCTTTAGCTTACGGCGGACCGAAATCCGCACCACGCGTTTTCCCGCTTGCACAAGGCGCGCCGCTGTCTTCTCGCACCATTCGTCGTCAACGCCAATAATCGCGGTGCCGTCATCGGGCACGCCGCTGACCAGACGCTCCTTCACCGCCGCGTAGTTTTCCATCGTACCGTGACGATCGAGATGGTCTTCACTGAGATTGATCAGGATCCCGACCGACGGGTCGAGCGACGGAGCGAGATCGATCTGATACGACGAACATTCAATCACATGAACGCGACCAGGCAGCGGCGGCGCCAAAGAAAGGATGGCGGTGCCGATATTGCCGCCAAGCTGGGTGTCCATGCCGGCCGAAGCCGTCAGATGCGCGATCAGTGCGGTCGTGGTCGATTTGCCGTTGGTGCCGGTGATGGCGACGAACGGAGCGCTTGGCGCGTGGTGCCGTCGCTCGCGGCAGAATAGCTCGACGTCTCCGATCACTTCGACATTCGCGTTGCGGGCAAGCTGCACCACCCAATGCGGCGAAGGATGAGTGAGCGGAACGCCAGGAGCGAGCACAAGCGCGGCGATCTTCGACCAATCGACCTGGCGCAGGTCGGCCGTGGGAATTCCGCCGGCGCTTGCTTTGGCGATGCTTGCCGTATCGTCGTCAAATGCGATGACATCGGCGCCACCGGCCAACAGCGCACTGGCGCTGACGAGGCCCGAAGCGCCGAGCCCAAACACCGCGATCTTTTTGCCGGCAAAGGTCGTGATCGGAATCACGCCGCCTATCTCAGCTTCAAGGTGGAAAGTCCGGCGAGGGCGAGCACGACCGCCACGATCCAAAACCGAATCACGATCTGCGGCTCGGTCCAGCCGAGCTGCTCAAAATGATGATGGATCGGCGCCATCTTGAATACGCGCTTTCCGGTCAGTTTATATGATACCACTTGCACGATCACCGAGACCGCTTCCAGCACGAACAAACCGCCGATCACAGCAAGCACGATCTCATGCTTGGTGGCGACCGCCACCGCGCCGAGCATGCCACCGAGCGCGAGCGAGCCGGTATCGCCCATGAAGATCGACGCCGGCGGCGCGTTGAACCACAGAAAACCGAGGCCGGCTCCGAGCACTGCTCCGCACAGGACCGACAGCTCGCCGGTGCCGGCGACATAATGAATTTGCAGATAATCGGCGAAAACGGTGTTGCCCGAGAGGTACGAGATCATCCCGAAGCTCGCCGCCGCGATCATCACCGGAACAATGGCGAGACCGTCGAGCCCGTCGGTAAGGTTCACCGCGTTTCCCGCCCCGACGATGATGAACATTGCGAACAGCACGAAAAACCAGCCGAGATTAAGCACCAGCTCTTTGAAGAAAGGAAATACCAGTGAGGTCGAGAACGGCGCGTGGCCGAGCCGCACCAGCGCGAGACAGGCCAAGCCGGCAATGCAGCCCTCGATGATGAGCCGGGTGCGGCCGCGAAAGCCGTCATGCGACTGCTTCGTGACCTTTAGATAATCGTCGTAGAAACCCACCAAGCCAAAGCCGAGCATCACCCACAGCACCACCCAGACGTATGGATTGGTCGGGTTTGCCCACAGCAGCGTCGATACCAGCATCCCTGACAGGATCATCAACCCGCCCATCGTCGGCGTACCGGCCTTGGCGATAATGTGCGATTTCGGACCGTCGGTACGGATTGGCTGGCCTTTGCCTTGCAGGAGCCGCAGCCGGTCGATGATGTTTTGGCCGAACAGAAAAACAAACAACAGTGCCGTTATAACCGCCCCGCCGGTGCGAAAGGTGATGTAGCGAAAAACATTGAGCACCGACAGCTTGTCCGACAGATCGACCAGCCAATACAGCATTTGCCATCAACCTTGTGCGGAAGCGTCTTCCAGCGTTTCGTGGCGCGGATAAGCGCGCTGCAAAGCTTTCACGATCAACGCCATACGCGAACCCAGCGAGCCCTTCACCATCACGACATCGCCGGCACGGATTGCCGGCAGCACTTGCGCTTCAAGCGCGGCGGAGTCCTCTGCATAGCCGCCGCGGCAGTTTGCGGGAAGAACTTGCCAGAGCGCGTGCATCAACGGACCACAGCAAAAGACCAGATCAATGCCATTGGCAACGACTGCATCGGCCAGCCCACGATGCAAATCCAAACCGCTCGGGCCGAGTTCCAACATGTCGCCGAGTACGGCGATACGCCGGCCCTGCGGCCCAATGACCGATCGACCAAGCACCGCCAAGGCCGCTTCCACAGAGGCAGGATTGGCGTTGTAGCTCTCATCGAGAAGCAGCGCCGAACCGCCGGAAAGCTCGATCGTGATCGGCGCGCCGCGACCTGACGCCGCTTGCAGCTCGGCAAGCGCCAATGCGGCAAGCGCAATATCGGCGCCGACCAGTTCGGCGGCGGCCAAGACCGCAAGCGAGTTGATGACGAGGTGCCGTCCCGGCGCGCCGATCTTATAGCTGAATCGGGTGCCGAGGATTTCCGCTTCGACCGTCGAGCAACGCGCGTGCAGCGCGCATTTGATCAGACGCGCGTCGGCTTGCGCATGTTCGCCGAACGATATCACGCGCGCGATGCCGGCTTTATGCGCATGCTCTTCGAGCCGTGCGAATTGGCCGATATCCCGGTTGATTACGGCAGCGCCGTCGGGCGGCACGCCGAGGAATATTTCGGCCTTGGCATCGGCAATGTTGGCAAGCGAACCAAGAAATTCGAGATGCACAGGTGCAATCGTGGTGATCAGTGCGACATGCGGCCGAACCAGGCGAGACAGCGGCGCGATTTCGCCCGGATGGTTCATCCCCATTTCGAACACCGCATAGCGCGCGCTTGCAGGACAACGCGCCAGCGACAGCGGCACGCCCCAATGATTGTTGTAGGAGGCGGACGAAGCATGCGTTTTGCCGTCCTTTGACAGTGCCAGGCGCAACGCTTCCTTGGTTCCAGTTTTTCCGGCCGAACCCGTGACGCCGATGACTTTGCCGTGCGTCCGTGCCCGAGCGGCCGCGGCGAGGTCACGTAGCGCGCCGAGCACGTCGCTCACAACCAGCAATGGCGCGTCAGCCGGGAATTGCGCGCGCCTGTCGGCCGCCACCACTGCCAAAGCCGCTTTGGCCGCCAAGGCGTCGACGACAAAGTCATGGCCGTCCCGGCGATCACCGCGGATCGCGAAGAAAGCCTCTCCCGGCGCAACAGTGCGGCTGTCGATCGAAAGGCCGGAAACCGATTCCGGAAGCGGTCCTTGGGGCTGCGCTCCCATCGCGCTCGCCATTGCTTCGACGGTCCACAGCGCGCGCGCGGTCATGCGGCGAGTTCCTTGAGCACGGCAGCGACCGCTTCGTGATCGCTGAAGGGCATGATCCGGTCGCCGATGATTTGGCCGGTTTCATGGCCCTTGCCGGCGATGAGCAAGATATCGCCGGTCCGCAATTCGGCGATGGCGCGGCGGATCGCCTCGCGACGATCGCCGATCTCAGCGGCGCCCGGCGCTGCGGCCATGATCGCGGCGCGGATCGCCGCGGGATCTTCGCTGCGGGAGTTGTCGTCGGTGACGATCACGCGGTCGGCCTTGGCTGCAGCGACCGCGCCCATCAGCGGCCGCTTGCCGGGATCGCGATCGCCGCCGGCGCCGAACACGACGAGCAAACGTCCGGCGGCGTACGGACGCAACGCCTCGAGCGACTTCGCCAGGGCATCCGGCTTGTGCGCGTAATCGACAAAAATTTGCGCGCCGCGGCTTTCGCCGACGCGTTCAAGCCGTCCTTTGGCGCCGTCGAGGCGTTCGAGCGCGGCGAATACCGCGCCGGGATCGTCGCCGGTCGCGATGGCGAGGCCCGCCGCGAGGAGCGCATTCTCCGCTTGGAACTCGCCGACCAGCGGCAAGTGGACCCGATAGAGCTTGCCCTCATGTTCGAGCTCAAGTTTTTGCCCAAATCCATCGCGCACCGATTCGCGAAGCCGAATCCCGCTTCCGTTGCGACCGACCGTTGTGATGGTAAGACCGCGTGATTGCGCGGCGCTTTTCACTGCGTCCGCATTTTCGTGATCGACGTTGATGATCGCGGCTGCGCCTTGCGGCAGCAATTCTTCAAACAACCGAAGCTTGGCGGCCAGGTACGACTCGAAGTTCTGATGATAGTCGAGATGATCGCGCGTGATGTTGGTGAATCCAGCGGCCGCGATGCGCAAACCATCAAGTCGGTATTGGTCAAGGCCATGCGACGAAGCTTCGATCGCGAGATGACTGACGCCATCCGCGGCCAGCGCGTCGAGCGAGCGGTGCAGCTCGACGGGGTCGGGTGTCGTCAGTGCGCCGTATGTTTCGCCGCGCGGCGATACGATTCCAATCGTGCCAATGCTCGCGGCGCGATGACCGTTCGCGGCCCAGATCTGCCGCGTGAACGCCGCGACCGAAGTTTTGCCGCTCGTTCCAGTGACCGCCGCGATCGTGCGCGGCTGGCGCGGGAAGAATTTGGCCGCAATCGAAGCGATGGCGCGCCGCGCATTGGCGACCCGCATAAACGCAATCCCGGACGGCAACGGCGTTGCCGGCGCGCGCTCGGCGACGATCGCGGCGGCGCCCGCAGCGATCGCGGGATCGATGAAGCGCGCGCCGTCAGCCTTGCCGCCGGCGATGGCGACGAACACATCGCCACGCTTGACCGTGCGGCTATCCGCCGTCACCCCGCTCACTTTGATGTCGGCGTGACGCGCATCGAGCTCCGCATCAGCGGGCGCAATCTCGCGAAGCTTCATGTCAAACAAGCTTCCGACTAGGGTCAGACTCTCCGCGGCTCGGTGGAGGATGCTGCCTTACCTGCTTTCCTTCACTGAGGCCAGTATCAGCTGATCGGCGCCTGGCAGGCCCTGACGCGGCTCAATTCCAAGGAGCGGCGCGATCCGCGCGACCACGGCGCCGCCGGTCGGAACGGCGTTCCAGCCGGACGTGGTGAAACCATGCGTATTGGGGGTCGCGTGGGGTTCGTCCAGCATGATCAAGAGCAAATAACGCGGTTGATCGGCCGGAAGCACCGCCATGAAATCGGTCAGCACTTTGGCTTTCGAATAGCGGCCATTGACCACTTTGTCTGCGGTGCCGGTCTTGCCGCCGATATAGTAGCCGGGCACGTCGGCTTTGGCTGCGGTTCCCTTTTCTACGTTCAACCGCATCAGGTAGCGCATGATGGCGCTGGTTTCCGGTTTGATCACGCGTTTGCCGAGCGCCTGCGCATCGGCTTCCGAGCGTTTGAGAAATGTCGGCGGAATGAGAGCGCCGCCGTTCATCAGCGCGGCAATGCCCATCGCGGCTTGCAGCGGCGCGACCGAGAGGCCATGGCCAAAGGCGATAGTCGCCGTATTGAGGTTCGCCCAGCGCTTGGGCGCGATCGGTTCGGCGCTTTCCGGCAGCTCGGTGCGCAAGCGGTCGAGTTGGCCCATTTTTTTCAGGAACGCTTTATGACCGTCGATCCCAACCGCGAGCGCCATGCGCGCGGCGCCAATATTTGAGGAGTAGGTGAAGATCTCCGGCACCGAGAGGATGCGATGCTGCGCTTCGAAATCGTGGATGTCGAACCGCCCCATGTGCAAGGGCATGCGCGCGTCGAAGGTCGATTTGAGCGTCGCCTTGCCGGAATCGAGCGCCATGGCGACGGTGAATGCCTTGAACGTCGATCCCATTTCAAACACGCCAGTGGTCAGCCGATTGATACGTGATGGATCGAGCGCCTGGCGTGGATTGTTCGGGTCGTAATCCGGCTCCGAGACCATCGCCAGCACTTCACCGGTGCGGACGTTGAGCACGAGGCCGGCCGCCGCCAAGGCGCCGAACTTTGCGCGTGCCGCGGCCAGCTCATCATGCAGGACGTGCTGGACGCGCAAATCGACGGCAAGCTCGATCGGGCTTTGCAGGCGATCGGTCGCAAAACCCGCCATGTGCAAGGCGGCCAATCCTTGGCCGTCGAGCCATTTCTCGATCCCGGCGATGCCCTGGTTATCGATATTGACGTGGCCGATCAGATGCGAAATCTCGGCGCCGTCCGGGTAATCGCGTTTGTTCTCGTTGAGAAAACCAATACCGGGCAGGCCTTGGCGATAAATCTCGCGCTGCTGTTCCGGGGTAATATCGCGCCGCAGCCAGACAAATCCGCGCTTGGACGAAAGCCGCTCGCGCAGTTCGTTGGCATCGACATCGGGAAGATCCGCTGTGAGCAATTCGATCGCCTCATCGACGTCGATCAGGCGACGCGGTTCGGCATAGAGTGACGGCACGCGCACGTCGGTCGCTAGCACTGTGCCGTTGCGGTCGAGAATATCGGGCCGTGCGGTCGCGATCGCGTCGCTCGATACGACACGATGGGCGGCATGGCTGTCGGAGGCCAGCGCGAACATGACCAGCCGCGCAGCGATGACCGAATAGACGGCGGCGAAGGCAATAATGGCCAGACCGATGCGCGCCCGTGCCTTGGCAGGGCGATCCGCCGCAGCGCCATAAAGAATCTTGCCGATCAGCCATTGCAGCCACGGCGTGCGCGTTCCGCGTGCGATCGGCGCGGCGAGTAGCGATTCAGCGGCTGCGCTCATTTGACGATGCTCCGGTTGCGATGCCGCCGGCTGGACGATCGGCCGCTCGGTTCGGATTTGCCGCCGGAACAGTTCCGGTCACCTCGACCCTAGTCGGCTGTTCGAGGTTCTCGATCATTCCGCCGATCGGGTCGGCACGCGTCGCGAGGTCTTGGGCCGCACGTTCGGGCAAGCGATCGAGCGCGTCGAACTGCGTCGGCGCGATCGGGCGCAGCGGCAAGTAGCGCTTCGCGAGCGTTTCGATCCGCGCCGGACTGTCGAGCTGCTCCCATTCCGCGCGCAGCGCCGCGATCTTGTCGCGCTCATGACGCAGCTCGCCGCGCAGCCTGGCGAGCCGCTCGGCTTGCACCGTGGCATCGAATTTGATGCGGTAAACATAGGCGGCGGCGAGCACCAGGATGCCGATCACAACAAGGTTCAATACCCGCAGAATCACGCCGGACCTCGCATGATGTCGGCAAGCCGCGGCAGCCGTGGCAGAAGATCGTCGAGGTCTTCACCGCGCGCCGGCGCCTCGGTTCGCTCGGCGGCGCGCAGCTTGGCTGAGCGCGCGCGTGGATTAGAGGCCAATTCAGATTCGTCCGGAGTTTCTGGACGCCGTGTCAGCACGCGGAATGTTGGAGGCGGCGCCGCGGCTTCCGGCCGATGCCGCGACCCGGCTGGGCCGCGGCTATGTCTGGTCAGAAAATTTTTAACGATGCGGTCCTCAAGCGAGTGAAACGCGATCACCACCAGCCGGCCCGAGGCTTTAAGCGCCCGCTCCGCGGCGGCGAGGCCCAGGGCGAGTTCGGAAAGTTCGCCGTTGACGAAGATACGCAGCGCCTGGAAGGTTCGGGTCGCCGGATGAATCGTGCGATCGCGCCCCGGCATCACCGCACTGACGATTTCGGCGAGCACGCGGGTCGAGTCGATAGCACCCTTGTTGCGCGCCCGGACGATCGCTCGCGCGACTGCGCGGGCGCGCTTTTCTTCTCCTAATTCGGCGATGATGGCGGCGAGTTCGCGCTCGCCGGCGCGCGCAATGACATCGGCCGCAGCCGGCCCCGTGCCTGACATGCGCATGTCCAGTGGTCCATCGAGGCGGAAAGAAAATCCGCGCGCCGCTTCGTCGAACTGCATCGACGAGACACCAAGATCAAACACGATTCCGTCCACCCGGTTCGCACCCCCTACGATCGACTCCAGATTGGAGAAACGGTCCTCGAAAAGCTCGAGCCGGCCCTGTGCCGCTGCGGCGAGTGATGCGCCTTGCGCAATCGCAACCGGATCGCGGTCGATGCCGATCACGCGCGCATTGGCGGTTTGCAAGATGGCCCGCGCATAGCCGCCGCCGCCGAACGTGGCGTCGACATAAAGGCCGCCGGGCCTGACCGCGAGCCAATCGACCGCGGGGCGGGCGAGCACGGGAATGTGACGAGCCGGTCCGCCAGCGACAGCACCGCTGCCGCTGCCCGTTGTCATTCCCGTGCTCCGAGCGGTTTTGCCGCCGTCATCCGGGCGCCCAGTTCCTGCTTGAAAGCGCGGACCCTCTCGGTGGCCTCCGCGAGCTCCGCGCGAAAGCGGCCGGGTTCCCAGATTCGAAATTTGTGGCCGAGACCAACAAAGGTTGCGGCGTCGGCGATGCCGGCATGCGCCTTGAGACTCTCGGTCAAGACCACGCGACCTTCGCTGTCGATCTTGAGCGTCTCGCTTGTGCCATAGAGCGAGAGGGCAAATTGTTCGCGCTGTTCCGAATAGGGCGGATAGCCGGTAATCAGCGCTTGGATTTCGGTGAGAAGCGCATTGCCGCCGGCATCGAGCGCTGGCCGGTCGAGCGCGGGATGGCAATAAAGTCCATCGAAGCCGTCGCGCGCCAGTACCGCTCGGAATGATGCCGGCACCGAAATGCGTCCTTTCGCATCGAGACGGAGCACGTAGTTGGACACAAACTGGTCCATCTTGCCCCTCGCCCGAAGGCCGGCGCGATACGCGCGGTGCGCCCGACTTCTGCGATCTGCGCCACCAACTGGGCGTCAATCGCCGTCGTGGGAAATGATGGGCTATCATGGGCAATAATGGTCGTCAACGGGCCAAGCGGGCGCCGTGGCTGGCTTCGAAGCCCTCTGATTAACGAGGGGTAAGCTTAAAGAACCGTTGAAGCGCGCAGGCTCACCTTCAGGCGTTGTCCGACCGGTCCAGATGCCGGCAGGCGGTGCGGTCCTTCTCCAAAGTACGATCGCCGACGTTTTCCGTGTTCTTTGAGCAACGCGCTTGGCCTTTGTTGAAACTTTTCCCGTGACCCGGTGCGCAAATCACCTTGTCGGCAAGCGATGTTCTCCTAAAGTCGGTCCCATGTCGGCTCCCATGTCGCGTCCTGCGTTTGCGCCCGATTCCTCCGTTGTCGCCGAGGTGACGCCCTCGCCCAATCACGGCGAGCGGAGCGACGGCCGGCGGCCCGATATGATCTTGCTGCACTACACCGGGATGGCGGACGCGGATTCCGCGCTGGCGCTGTTGTGCGCTCAGGGCAGCAATGTCTCGGCGCACTACTTCGTATTCGAGGACGGCCGGATCATTCAAATGGTGGCGGAAAGCCGCCGCGCTTGGCATGCCGGCAAATCAGAATGGGCCGGAGAAACCGACATCAATTCCTGTTCGATCGGAATCGAAATCGCTAATCCCGGCCACGACCACGGCTACCCTGATTTTCCCAAACGCCAGATCGCCGCTGTGACGACGCTCTGCCGCAGCATCCAGACCCGCAACGCGATCGTGCCGGCGCGCGTATTGGCTCATTCCGATGTTGCGCCCGCTCGCAAGCAAGACCCCGGTGAGAAATTTCCCTGGCGTGCGCTCCATGAATCGGGCGTCGGCCATTGGGTGAAGCCGGCGCCGATCATGAATTTTGGCCAAGTTCTTGCGCCGGCCTCCCGGGGAGACGCCGTGATCGCGCTGCAAAAATCTCTGCGCGAGTATGGCTATGGAATTGAGGCCAACGGCGACTACGATTCGAACACAGTGGAGGTCGTGACCGCGTTCCAACGCCATTTCCGCCCCGAACGCGTCGATGGCCATGCCGATCCGTCGACGCGAAGCACATTGCAGGAGCTTCTTGCCAGCCGCGGCCGTGCCAGGACAATCGCGGCTCGGGCCCGGACGGCGATACTGCGCGTGGGGCCCTAAACTTTAAGCTTGCGGCGTAATCGTCCGCCTTCGACCCTTGACGGCCCCCCTCAATATCCCCATCCCTGAAGGCGTCAGTCGGTCGGACGGCCGCTCCGGCGAAACCGAAAGGTTGCCGGAGAGGAAAGTCCGGGCTCCACGGACAATCGGTGCCGGATAACATCCGGCGGGTGCGAACTCAGGGACAGTGCCACAGAAAACATACCGCCTCGGCATGTTGAGTTAGCCGCGGCAAGGGTGAAATGGTGCGGTAAGAGCGCACCGCGCCGGCGGTAACGCCGGCGGCACGGCAAACCCCACCGGGAGCAAGACCGAATAGGGACGGCGCGAAGCCATGCGCAAGCAAGCGCTTCGGGATGGTGTCCGGATCCAGCTGTCCGGGTAGGTTGCTTGAGGCGCCGGGCGACCGGAGCCCCAGAGGAATGGCCGTCACGCATGCGAATGCGTTCGCATGCCGTCCAGAACCCGGCTTATAGGCCGGCTGACGTGCGAATAAGGGCGCTCGGTGGAACCCCGCCGGGCGCCCACCAATTTTGCGCACCACTCTGGCACGGCTCTTGAATGGACACTGGCAAACCGGGGACAGCATGGGCGATGCCTCTGTTTGAGGCATATTGCGGATTCTGTTCTTAATCTTCGATCTTTTAGAGTGAATCATTCCAAAGAATGAGACCGAAATTGCAGAATATGAAATAACATTCTATGTCTAAGCGAGCGGCCATGACTCGAACACCTCAACAAATCGGAACGGCCCGGATCGCGCCATTGTCGCGGCTGCCGGCCTTCTTTGCGCTTAATGGCAAGCGCGTCATCGTCGCGGGCGGCAGCGCGGCCGCAACCTGGAAAGCTGAGCTCTTGTCCGCGGCCGGCGCGCGGGTCGACGTGTTGGCGCCGGAGCCCGGTGCCGACATGCTGGCGCTAGCAATCGCCCCGCCGAATGGTTCCGTCGTTATCGCGCGGCGAAATTGGTCCGCGGACGATTTTAGCGGCGCCGCCGTCGCGGTCGCTGATTGTCCAAATGACGAAGCCGCCGCACAATTTGCGGCGGCAGCACGCAATGCCGGCGTGCCGGTCAATGTCATCGACCGGCCGGCATTCTGTGATTTCTCGTTCGGCGCGATCGTCAATCGCTCTCCACTCGTGATCGGCATTTCTACCGAAGGCGCGTCTCCGGTGTTCGGTCAGGCGATTCGGGCCAAGATCGAAGCGCTGATCCCGCAGGGGTTCGCGCGCTGGGCGGCGGCGGCTTTGGCTTGGCGGCCGCGCTTGCGCACGCTCGCCTTGTCGTTTCGCAACCGCCGCACCTTCTGGGAGAGGTTCACCGCCCGTGCCATGGCTGCTCCGGATCGAACGCCGGACGAGGCGGAGCTCGATGCGTTGCTTGCTCAAGCACCGCGTGCCGGCGGATCGGTGACGCTGGTCGGCGCCGGACCGGGCGATCCGGAATTATTGACGCTGCGCGCGGTCCGCGCGCTGCAATCAGCCGACGTGATCCTGTTCGACGATCTCGTCTCGACCGATATTCTCGATTTCGCGCGCCGCGAGGCCAAGAGGATGCTCGTCGGCAAAACTGGGCATGCGCCGTCATGCCGCCAGGACGACATCAACGCGCTGATGATTTCGCTCGCCAAGAGCGGGCGCGCCGTGGTGCGACTAAAGGGTGGCGATCCGATGATATTCGGCCGCGCCGATGAGGAGATAGCGTCCTGCCGCGCGGCGGGAATTCCGATCGAAGTCGTTCCCGGTATTACGACCGCGCAAGGCGCGGCGAGCCGGCTCCTGGTCTCATTGACGCGCCGCGGCGAAGCGCGGCGCTTGCAATACGTCACCGGTCACAGCCGCGGGGGCGCACTGCCGGAAGATATCGACTGGCCAAGTCTCGCCGATCCCACCGTGACGACCGTCGTCTACATGCCGACTAAAACCTTGCCTGGACTGGTGGACGCCGCGCTCAAAGCGGGTCTCGAGCCAAAGACTCCCGCGGTTGCCGTGATATCGGCAACGCGCGCCGACGAGCGCGTGATCGCCGCGACAATCGCCGATTTGCCTGGACGGCTCGCCGCCGATCCGCTCGCGGGGCCGGTTGTGGTAATGATCGGACGCGTGTTCAAACACCTGCAAGGCGGCGCCAATGAAGCGGCTATGGCGCCTTTCCAGCGCCCGCTGCCATTAGCCAAATGATTTTCCGAAGGTTGCAGAGACCCGCCCTCGCCGCCTATCTATCTCCTGCATGGACAGTCTGACCGCCCCGCCCTCCGTCGCGAATCCCGCGCATTTGCCGCCCCATCAGGCGGGCCTGATTGACGCGCGCGTCACGGCCATTGAGGACGTCGCCCGCGACACCAAGCTCTATACTTTCGCGCGCGTCGATGGCGCCAAGCTGGCGGCTTACGCGCCGGGCGCGCACATCGATCTGCATCTGCCCAATGGATTAGTGCGCCAATTCTCATTGGTCGTGCCGGATTCGAACCCGGACAAGTACGTCGTCGGCGTCAAGCGCGATGCCACAAGCCGCGGCGGCTCACGCTACATCATCGACGAAATGCGCGTCGGCGATCAGATCAAGATCAGCCCGCCCCGCAACAATTTCCCGCTGGTGGACAATGCCGAGCACGTCGTGCTCGTCGCCGGCGGCATTGGCATCACGCCGATCTGGTGCATGGTGCAACAGCTCGCCGCGCTCAACCGGCCCTGGAAACTCTATTACGCCTGCCAGTCGCGCCAGGACATGGCGTTCCTGGAGGAACTGAAAAAGCACGATCCGCAAGCGGTGCATCTGCATTTCGACGACGAGGCCGACGGCAAGTTTCTCGACCTCGCTCGAGCGATCGAAGCAGCGCCGCAAAACACGCACTTTTATTGCTGCGGACCGAACCCGATGCTCAAAGCATTCGAGACGGCCGCGGCAAGCCGTCCGCGCGGCAATATTCATATCGAATATTTCACGCCGAAGGACGATGCAACGACCGGCCACATGGGCGGCTTCTGGGTCGAACTTGCGCGGTCCGGCGAGGAATATTTCATTCCCGAGGGCAAGAAAGTTCTCGAAGTGCTGTTCGAGGCCGGCGTGGACGTCGACTATTCCTGCGAGCTTGGCATTTGCGGCGCCTGCGAGACGCGAGTGATTTCCGGCATTCCCGAGCATCACGATTCGGTGCTGAGCGAGGAAGAACAGGCTACGAACGAGAAGGTCATGATCTGCTGCTGCGGCTGCAAGAGCGAGCGGCTAGTCTTGGACATGTAGCCACGCGGCGACTGCGCAGTCGTAAAAATTCGGCAATTCGAACGCTGGCGACGCCACGAGCGACGGTCTATAACCGCGCTATGGACGCCGCCGTCAGATCGCCGACCAAGAAAAGCCGTCCCGCAAAAGAAAAGCAGGATTTACGCGCCTGGATCGCGCAACTGCGCCAAGCCGGCGAGCTACAGGATATCAAAGGCGCCGAGCGCGAGCGCGAAATCGGCGGCATCGTCGATATTTATCAGCGCCGCATTGGCAACAAGGCCGTGCTGTTTGACGACATTCCAGGACACTCGCGCGGCCAGCGGATCCTGGCCAACATTCTGACCTCGCTGCGCCGGATCAATATCACGCTCGGGCTTGATCCAGATGCAAGACCCAATGATCTGATCCAATACTGGCGCCGCCACATGAAGGAAGCGCGTGCGATCGCGCCCGTCACGGTACAGGGCGGGCCGGTCGTGGAGAACGTCCTCACCGGCGACGACATCGATATCTTCAAAATCCCGGTGCCGCGCTGGCACGAGCACGACGGCGGTTATTACATCGGCACCGGCGACATGGTCATCATGCGCGATCCGGACGCCGGCTGGATCAATTACGGCGCCTATCGCGTGCAGGCGCAGGCGCGCGATGCCGCAACCGTCATGTGTTCGAAAGGCAAGCACGGCGATCTCATTCGCCGGCGCTATCATGAGCGCGGCGAGCCGTGCCCGATCGCGGTGATTTGCGGCATGCATCCGGCACTGTTCATGATCGCCGGCCTGGAAATTCCGTATGGCAAGAACGAATTCGAAGCCGCGGGCGGGCTGATCGGCGAAGCCGTCGAGGTGATCGCCGGGCCGCGCACCGGCCTGCCGATCCCCGCGCACGCGGAAATCGCGTTCGAAGGCTTCATCCACCCGAATGATCTGCTCGACGAAGGTCCGCTCGGCGAGTGGACCGGCTATTACGCCGGCGGGCTCAAGAAAGAGCCGGCAATCCGGATCGAAACATTCATGCACCGCGACGATCCGATCCTGCTTGGGGCGATTCCAGGCATTCCGCCCGACGACGATTCGTTCTATCGCGGCACCTATCGCGCGGGCGCAGTATGGAATCAGCTCGAAGCTGCGGGCGTGCCCGAAGTGAAGGGCGTCTGGGCGCATCCCGCCGGCGGCAGCCGATTATGGCTCACCGTCGCGATCAAGCAGCAATATGCCGGTCACGCCAAGCAAGCGGGCCTCATCGCCTCGCAATGCCATGCCGGCGCCTACGCCAACCGTTTCGTCGTCGTGGTCGATGACGACATCGATCCGGCCGACACAGATAAAGTGATATGGGCGATGTGCACGCGGTTCGATCCGCGCGAGGGTATGGAGACGCTGCGCGGCTGCTGGTCGACGGCGCTCGACCCGATGGCCTATGCCGCCGACGATCCGCGCAACGCGCGGGTCGTGATCGATGCTTGCAAGCCGTTTCGGCGGCGCGACAGCTTCCCCGAAGAGGTGCGGCTGAGCAAAGAAGTCGAGGATCTGGTGCGTAAGAAGTTTTCGGACGTGCTACCGCGCTGAATTTCTTTGCTGAAAATGGCCATGAACGAAAAATTCGACATCACCCTGAACATCAACTGCCGCGATTATCCGATCCGGGTCGAGCCGCGCAAAACGCTCGTCGACGCGATCCGCGACGATTGCGGACAAACCGGAACGCATATCGGTTGCGAGCATGGCGTCTGCGGGACCTGCACCATCATCGTCGACGATGAAGCGGTGCGCTCGTGCTTGATGTTTGCGATCCAGGCGCAAGGCAAGAAGATCCGCACGGTCGAGGGGCTGGCGAACGGCGACGAGCTGCATCCGCTGCAACGCGCCTTCATCGAGAATCATGGACTGCAATGCGGCTATTGCACGCCAGGCTTTCTGATGCTTGCGACCAATGTTTTGGAGAAGAATCCGAATATCGGCGACGAAGAATTGCTCGACGTGCTGGCCTCCAATCTGTGCCGCTGCACCGGCTACCAAAACATCATCAAGGCGGTGCGGGCCGCGCGCGACGAGATGCGCGGGGCGCGATAACGTAGGGTGGGTTAGCGGCGAAGCCGCGTAACCCACCGTTCGCAAAGTCGACAGTATCTATTTCTCGGTGGGTTACGCTTCGCTAACCCACCCTACTTCACCAGCGCTGCCAGCGCCGCCTTCGCTACTTCGACATCCTGTTCGATCTTGGCGCCGCCGGCGGCGACCGCGCCGATCACCTCGCCATTGATCTCGATCGGAAACCCGCCCGGCACGTTGGTGAAGTCGCCCATGCGCACCGACATCGACAACGCATTCTCCTCCGGCGCGTAACCCGTCGGTAGCCGTTGCGAAGCCGCGGTGATGGCCTTGCGCTGCGTGGTGATAATCGAAAAATGCCGGGCGCCGTCCATCATCAGAAAAGCGATCAGCCGGCAGCTCTGATCGGCCACCGCGAGCGAGACCTTGCAGCCGAGCGCCTCGGCTTTGGCGACGCCGGCCTCGATCATTTTCAGGCTGGCTTTATGCGTGAGCCGGCGGGTGGTAACAAAATCGGCCATACGATAATCCTTAAGCTGCGTAAAAGAGCGCTAATATTGTTATAGCCGAGATGGGAGCTTCTGCCTCGTCATGCCCGCGCTTGTCGCGGGCATCCACGTCTTGAGTTGCGGGCCAAACCAAAGACGTGGATGGCCGGGACGCGCCCGGCCGTGACAAAGGAAGGGATTGCGGCCAACAGGTAGGGACGCATAAAACGTGGGCAAATCGGGCGTGTCACCATCTTGGGACCGCGAGGCCGATGTTGTCGTGATCGGCTCGGGCGCCGCTGGCATGCCGGCGGCGATTGTCGCCAGCGAGGCCGGTGCCTCGGTCATCATCGTTGAGGCGCAGCCGCATATCGGCGGTCACGCGATCACCAGCGGTGGCAACCTGCCGCTCGGCGGCGGCACCCGCTATCAGAGAAAATACGGAATCGAGGATTCGCCGGAACTATTCTTCCGCGATTTGACCGATTGGTCCGTAGTCGAGAACAACGGCTTCCCGCCCTATCGCTACAACGATCGCGACATCATCCGCGCCTTTGTCGACAACAGCGTGGCCGCGTTCGAATTCCTGCTCGTCCACGGGGTGAGGGTCATCGACCGGCCGCCCAACAGTGTCGGCCACGAGATCGGCGTGTCGGTACAGCGAACCATGCAGATCGACGTTGCCGATTGGCCGATGGTCCATACCGGCAAGCCGGCCGATCCAAACGACCCAGAAATCAGGGCTGGAGCGGGCCTGATGCGGCCATTGGAAGCCGCCGCCCGCAAAACCGGTGTCGACATTCTGCTCGAACACCGCATGACCGCGATTCATCGCGAAGCGCCAAAGTCCGGTCGCGTTCTCGGTATCGCGGTCGATCATAGAGGCGCCGTTGGCAACATCCGCGCTCGCAAAGCGGTCATCGTCGCGACTGGCGGCTCGACCGGTAACGTCAACTTTCGCCGCATGTTTGACCCGCGGCTCACGGAAGAATATTGCGGGCTCGCCGGCATGCCATGGTCCGATCAGGACGCCAGCGGCGAGCTTGCCGCCATGGACATTGGCGCCGCGCTCTGGGGATTGTTCAATTATACCGGCGAATTCGGTTCGGGCATCACCAAGCCGGGCGCGATCGGCTGCCAGTACGGCTATGTCAACGTGCGATGGCATCCAGGCAGCGCGGTTTTCGCCAAGGCGCGCGCCATCGGGCTTTCCGTCAAGGACTGGCAGGATCTCATTCTCGTCAACATGCTGGGCCGGCGCTTCTACGACGAGACCGCGGGACACTTTGGCTACAACACCTATCTGAGCGTCAATCCTTACGAGCCGCACAACTACCTCAACACCAAAAACGCGAAATATAATCCGAGCAATTTCATCAACGCGGCCTTAGCGGGCATAGGCGACGGTCATAACGGCGGCGGACCGATCTGGGCGATTTTTGACGCCGATGCCGTCGCGCGCGAGCAATGGCACCCGACGCCGCCGCACGTCGATATCGACGCCGGCTTCTTCTTCGCCGCCGACACGCTCGCGGAGCTCGCACGCAAAATCGTAATGAACTATCAGCGCGTGCCGATGCCGCCGCAGAATCTCGCCGAGGCGGTCGCGCGTTACAATTCATTCGTCGACGCCGGAAAGGATGCGGATTTTGGCAAGCCTGCCCCGCGCTACAAGATCGCGCGGCCGCCGTTTTACGCCGCCTGGGCGACACCTGTGATCCACGACACCCGCGCCGGCCTGCGCATCAACGCGCGCTGTCAAGTGATCGACATGGACGGGGCGGCGATTCCCGGCCTCTATTGCGGCGGCGAATCGGGCGGCGGGTTTTCCATGCACGGCCTGCCGCGCGCAATTTGTCAGGGCTTTATCGCGGGACGAAATGCAGCGGCTGAATCGGATGACAGAGGACGGACGACAAATAGGAGCGCGCTTCTAACTTAATCCGTCCGCTGTCGTCCGATATCTGTTGTCCGCTACACCGTCGTGTGGGCCACGCCGCGCTCGGCGTACAGCGCTTCCTTGGCGCCTTCTTTGAAAGGCACCTCGGGCGGCAGAACTACCGAGCAAGAGCGCACCCTGTGGTGCGCCGGATCGACGCCGGGCGGCATTACAGCTTTGTCGACCAACGCCTTGGCCGCGCGCATCAGCCGATGGCGCGCCATGATGATGCCGTTGTCGGTCGAGACCAGGTTCTCTTTGGTGCGATCGCAGATCGGCCCCATGCTTTCCTGCAACGAGGCATCCTGCATGGCAAAACCGGCAACACCGCTAAAGGTTTTGCCCGCCTTCTGCGCCGCGCGATCAATGAGGTAGTCATTGTCTTTGTTGGCGAGGGGCCGGTAGGTGCCGGGGATATATTTGCAATGCACGCCGGCGCCATCTTTCATGGCGTTCACCTCGGTCTTGGTCAGCGCCCGCACCGGGTGGAAATCGTAAGACCACGCCCAGCAATTCTCCTCGTCAATCGGCACCCAGAAGTGGCCATGGATCGGATGATCGCCCCGCGGCGGGATCATCGTGAAGCACGGCATCACCCACGGCGTAATGCGCCAATAATATTTTCCATTCTCAGCGTTGCGCCGCGCGCCGATGAACAGTCCGCCCGGCTGCCCGACCACTTCAAAATGCGGCTGCATGTCGGCGAGATTGTATTGATTGCCTTTGGCGCCCTTGAATAAGGGGTCGGAGCCCAGGTCGCCACGATGCAAGAATGAAACGTGGCTCGAGTCGACCCCGCCTTCCATCGCTTGCAGCCAATTGCATTCCTGCAAGCGTTTGGAGACGAATGTCTGTTCCGGCGGCACGAGCGCGAATTCCCATTCCGGCAACGGCGGCTTTTGATCCGGCGGACCCATGTAGGTCCACAGCACGTCGCCGCGTTTCACCAGGGGATACGACGCGAGCTTGATCTTGTTGCAGAAGCCGCTCTCCATCGGCTCGGACGGCACTTCGATACACTGGCCGGTCACGTCGTATTTCCAGCCATGATAGGGACAGCGCAGGCCGCCGTTCTCGTTGCGGCCGAACCAGAGCGACACGCCGCGATGGGCGCAAAACTCATCGATCAGGCCGTAACGGCCTTCGGAGTCCCGAAACGCGAGAAGTCGCTCCGAGAGCAATTTCGCCCGCACCGGCGGGCAGTCGTTTTCAGGGAGTTCCTCGGCCAGGAGCGCCGGCAGCCAATAGCAGCGAAACAGTCTGCCCATCGGGGTACCGGGACCGGTCTGCGTCAGAAGATCATTTTGTTCTTTTCTGAGCATGACTCCGTCCTTGATGGCGATTGTAATGGAAAGAGTAGGGATTCGAAGTCGGCCGAGCAAGGCGCAGCGGCGACTTCGCTGGCATACGCGGCAGGCGAAACCGCATGAAGGACCGCGGTTGCTCTGCCAGCGCAATTACGCTAAGTCCGCCGCTAAAGCATGATCCCGAAAAGTGGTATGTTTTTCGAAAGATCATCCTCGAACAACACGCCTGCCGTTTGGAGAGATGGGAATGGCCGATCACGCCGAGGTCCAATACGCGACCGCAACGGGCAATGATTATTCCGCTCACGAACAGACATATCGCAATTTTGTGACGCTGGTGAAGGTGTCGCTAGCAATCATCGTCGTGATCCTCATATTCATGGCAGTTTTCCTGACGTGATCTGATCGGCGCGCCGGCGGAGGACTTATGAAGGTTGCGGTGATTGCCGAGACCGGTGCGGACGAGCCGCGCGTCGCCGCAACTCCCGAAACCGTCAAGAAGATGGTCGCACTCGGGGCTACGGTTGCCGTGCAAGTGGGCGCGGGCGTCAAATCCGGCATCCTCGACGCGGATTACACGGCAGTTGGCGCCGCCGTCGCGGCCGATCCCTTGAACGACGCCGACATCGTGCTTCAGGTGCGGCGGCCGGAAGGGCCCGAACTGTCGCAGCTGAAAAAAGGCGCCATCGTCGTCGGCATAATGGATCCGTACGGCCACGACAACGCGGTTCGCGCCATGGCGGAGGCCGGCATCATCGCCTTCGCGCTGGAGCTTTTGCCGCGCATCACCCGTGCGCAAGTCATGGATGTGTTGTCGAGCCAAGCCAATCTGGCGGGCTATCGCGCGGTGATCGACGCCGCCGCCGAGTTCGGCCGCGCGATGCCGATGATGATGACAGCCGCCGGCACGGTTCCCGCCACCCGGGTTTTCATCATGGGGGCGGGCGTGGCCGGGCTGCAGGCAATCGCGACCGCGCGCCGGCTCGGCGCCATCGTCACCGCGACCGACGTGCGGCCGGCGGCCAAAGAGCAAGTGGAAAGCCTCGGTGCGAAATTCATCGCGGTCGAGGACGAGGAATTCAAAGCCGCAGAGACGGCCGGCGGCTATGCCAAGGAAATGTCGAAAGAGTATCAGGCCAAGCAGGCCGCTCTGGTCGCCGAACATATAAAGAAGCAGGACATCGTGATCACGACCGCGCTTATCCCCGGTCGCCCGGCGCCGCGGCTTATCAGCAGAGAGATGGTTGCCTCGATGCGACCTGGCTCGGTGGTGGTCGATCTCGCGGTCGAACGCGGCGGCAATGTCGAGGGCGTGAGCCCTGACGCGGTGACCGAGATCAACGGCGTCAAGATCGTCGGCTATCGCAACGTGCCGGGTCGGCTCGCGGCGACGGCCTCGAGCCTCTACGCCAAGAACGTCTTTGCTTTCCTGGAGCTCCTGATCGACAAAAAGAGCAAAGCGCTGGCCGTCAATTGGGACGATGAAATCATCAAAGCTACCGCGCTCACCCGCGACGGCGCGGTCGTGCATCCGAGCTTTAGACCCAAAAGCGCAGCTTAAATCCAAGGAACGGCATCCGGTCATGATTACGCTTTCGGTTCTGGGTCAGCTCGATCTGATTGCCGCGGCGACCGGCAACGCGCCTGTCGCTGCCAGCGACGTTCCCGACCCGTTCGTATTCCGCCTGTCGATTTTCGTGCTCGCGGTGTTCGTCGGCTACTACGTCGTCTGGTCCGTCACGCCGGCGCTGCACACGCCATTGATGTCGGTGACCAATGCCATCTCCTCGGTCATTGTCGTCGGTGCGCTACTTGCCGTCGGTGTCGCACTTGTCGCCAACGATGCCGGTCCGATCTGGGCGCGCGCGCTGGGCTTCGTGGCGCTGGTCTTTGCCTCGGTCAACATTTTCGGCGGTTTTCTGGTGACGCAACGCATGCTCGGCATGTTCCAAAGAAAAAAGAAGTGATGAGCGCCAACCTCGCCGCGCTTTGCTATCTGGTCGCCGCCGCGCTTTTCATCCTGGCGTTGCGCGGCCTGTCGAATCCGGAGACCAGCCGGCGCGGCAATTTCTTCGGCATGCTCGGTATGGCGATCGCGATCGCCACTACGCTCGGGTTGCATCCGCCGGCGACCTACTCGGCATGGAGCCTGGTTGCGCTCGGCATGGCGCTCGGCGGCGGCACCGGCGCGATAATTGCGCGGCGCGTACCGATGACTTCGATGCCGGAATTGGTCGCCGCTTTCCACTCGCTGGTCGGCATGGCGGCGGTGCTGGTCGCGGCCGGCGCGCTCTACGCACCGTCGGCTTTCGGCATCGGCAGCGAAGGCGCGATCCACGGCCAAAGCCTGATTGAAATGTCGCTTGGCGCCGCCATCGGCGCCGTCACCTTCACCGGCTCGGTCATCGCCTTCCTCAAGCTCTCGGGGCGGATGAGCGGCGCGCCGATCATTCTGCCGGCACGGCACGCGATCAATATCGCGCTCGGGCTTGGACTGGTCGCGTTGATCGTGTGGTTTTTCGAAGCGCAGCAACATCTCGCGTTTTGGCTGATCGCGGCGGTGTCGTTGCTGCTTGGCGTTCTCATCATCGTGCCGATCGGCGGGGCTGACATGCCGGTCGTGATCTCGATGCTCAATTCCTATTCCGGCTGGGCAGCCGCGGGCATCGGCTTCACGCTTGGAAATCCGGCATTGATCGTCACCGGCGCGCTGGTCGGCTCTTCGGGCGCGATCCTGTCCTACATCATGTGCAAGGGCATGAACCGCTCGTTCATTTCGGTCATTCTCGGCGGCTTCGGTGGCGAAGTCGCGGGCCCGGCCGCGCATGCCGCCGACCGCCCGGTCAAGATCGGATCGGCGGAGGATGCAGCTTTCATTCTTAAGAATGCCGGCAAGGTCATCATCGTGCCGGGCTACGGCATGGCCGTGGCGCAGGCGCAGCATGCGCTGCGCGAAATGGCCGACAAGCTCAAGGCGGCAGGCGTCGAGGTGAAATACGCCATTCATCCGGTCGCCGGCCGCATGCCGGGTCACATGAACGTGCTCTTGGCCGAGGCGAACGTCCCTTACGACGAAGTATTTGAACTGGAAAACATCAATTCGGAGTTTCCCCAAGCCGATGTCGCTTACGTGATCGGCGCCAATGACGTCACCAACCCCGCCGCTGAAGATGATCCGAAATCGCCGATCTATGGCATGCCGGTTCTGCAGGTGTGGAAAGCCGGCACCGTGATGTTCAACAAGCGCTCGCTCGCGTCCGGCTATGCCGGCATCGACAACCCGTTGTTTTATCGCGACAACACCATGATGCTGCTCGGCGACGCCAAAAAAATGACCGAGGAGATCGTCAAATCGATCTAATCGGCACGACGTACGGGCGCGGCGCAATCCGGGGCTGGTCTGAACAGGCGCGCGAGCATGCCGCAAGACGCTTCGCCGCAAGACGCTTCGCCGCAAAGCCCCTCTTCCCACCGGAGCGGCGAGCCATCTCCGCAACTGACGCCGCGCGTGCCGCGCTCCCGCTCGGCGGCGCGACTGATTGCGATTCCGCTTATCGGTGTCGTGGCCGGTTTGCTTTACTACGGCCTGCACGACCGCTTTTTTCTGCCCGAGTGCGACTCTGATGCCAAGCGCACGCTTGCCGACATCCTCAGGCAGCTCAAGCTTGAGCCTAGCCGGTACGCGCCGATCACAACGGTGTCGAGCAGCAAAACGCAGGTTGTGTGCAACGCGACCTTGCCACTGCCGGATGGCGGCAATGTCGTGATCGATTACAGCTTTTACTGGCAGGGCAGCCAAGCCAATATCCGATATTCGGTGACGCGGAAGTGAAAAACGCAAGCTGTCGCGCGTCATGAAGCGGGCTTGCCATAGCCGCCGGCGGTCGGTGTCTGGATGATGATCGCTTCGCCGGCATCGACGATGGTTGCGTCGCAACCCCGCAATCGCTCCATGCGGCCATCTTTACGCCGTACCCAGTTCTCGCCGATCTGCCCGTCGCCGCCGCCAGCCAACCCAAATGGCGGCACGCGGCGATGGCCCGAAAGAATGGTGCACTCCATCTTTTCCAGAAACCGGATCGTGCGGCGGATGCCGTCGCCCGCTTTCCACCGCCCGCGCCCGCCGGAATCTTTTCGAATATGAAAGTCTTCGAGAAGAACCGGGTAGCGAAATTCCAGCACCTCCGGATCGGTGAGCCGCGTATTGGTCATGTGGGTATGGACGGCATCGGTGCCGGGGAATCCGGGACCCGCGGGTGAGCCCGAGCAGATCGTCTCGTAATACTGATACTGCGTATTGCCGAAATTGAGATTGTTCATGGTGCCTTGCGCCGCCGCCATGGCGTCGAGCGCGCCGAACAGACAGTTCGTCACCTCCTGCGAGGTTTCGACATTGCCGGCAACGACCGCGGCGGGAAATTCCGGCGACAACAGCGATTTTTTCGGAATGATGATGCGGATCGGACGCAAGCAGCCGCCATTCATCGGGATGTCGTCATCGACCATGACGCGAAACACGTAGAGCACGGCGGCGCGGGTCACCGGCTCAGGCGCATTGAAATTGCTGGGTTGCTGTGGGCTCGTGCCGGTGAAATCGACGGTCGCCTCGCGCCGCGTCTTGTCGACCGCGATGCGCACCGTGATCTTGTTGCCCTGGTCGGTCTCCACCATAAACGCGCTGTCGTGCAGTCGATCGATGACCCGGCGCACGCTCTCCGCCGCATTGTCCTGCACGTGGCGCATATAGGCGCGCGCCACCGGAAGCGTGAAATAGCGCACCATCTTGTGCAGTTCGCGCACGCCCATTTCGTTGGCGGCGATTTGCGCTTTGATATCGTTGACGTTCTGCAACGGATTGCGCGCGGGGTATCGGCCGCCGATCAGAAGCGCATAGAGCTCGCGTTCGCGAAAACGCCCGCGGTCGATCAGCTTGAAATTGTCGATATAGATGCCTTCCTGTTCGATCGTAGTGGCGTTCGGCGACATCGAGCCGGGCGAGATCCCACCGACATCGGCGTGGTGCCCGCGCGAGGCGACCCAGAACAAGATTTTGCGACCGTCGAAAACCGGCGTACAGACCGTGATGTCGGGCAAATGCGTGCCACCGTTATAGGGTGCGTTGATAGCGTAGGCATCGCCAGGCCGGATCTTGCCTTTGTTCTCGCGAATGACGGTCTCGACGGCGCGATCCATCGAGCCGAGATGCACCGGCATGTGCGGGGCATTGGCGACCAGCGAGCCGTCGCCGTTGAACACTGCGCACGAAAAATCGAGCCGCTCCTTGATGTTCACCGAATAGGCGGTGTTCTGCAGCGCGACTCCCATCTGCTCGGCGATCGACATGAATAGATTGTTGAACACTTCGAGCATCACCGGATCGGCATGGGTGCCGATGGCGCGAGCGCGGGCAAGTTTTTGCACGCGCCGCAATACCAGGTGATCGCGCGCGGTAAGCCCGGCCTGCCAACCTTGCTCGACGACCACGGTCTGATGCGGCTCGACGATGATGGCCGGACCTTTGATCTTGTCACCGGGGACAAGCACGGCACGCAGATAAACGTTCGCACGCTGCCACTTGCCGCCGGAAAAGAAGCGCGTCCGTTGCGCTGGCGCCGGCAGTTTGCGTCGCCTTGTCTTGCCGACTTTTTCCTTGAATCTGGCGCCGCCGCCGATCGCTTCGACGGAGACCGCTTCGATCACCAAATCCTTGCTGCGGTCGATAAAGCCGAATTGCGCCTTGTGGGCCCGCTCGAATCCGGATTTCATTTTTGTAAGCGAGTCGAGCGGCCGGTTCTTGCCGCACGTCGGCCTGAAGCTTCCTGCATTAACGATCAAGGGGGTATCGGTCCCCGCGTAGCGAATGTGGGCGCGGACATGCAGCTTGATCTTTTTCGCGTCGACTCCTTGAGCTGCGACTTCGCCAATCACCGTCTCGGCGAGCCGGCTCGCCACTTTTTCAAGCGTGGCGTGCGCCTGTTTCCCGAACGGTTCCTCGATGGCCTGCTGCCGGACGCTGCGGATGTCGGCCAGGCCCATGCCGTACGCCGACAGCAGCGACGACAACGGATGGATCAATACGTTCGTCATGCCGAGTGCATCGGCGACCAAGCAGGCGTGCTGCCCGCCGGCGCCGCCGAAGCAGTTGAGCGCATAGCGGGTCACGTCATAACCGCGCTGCACCGATATTTTCTTGATCGCGTTCGCCATGTTTTCGACCGCGATCTTGATGAAACCGTCGGCGACCTGTTCGGCGCCCCGCCCGTCGCCGATCTGTTTCGAAAGCGCGGCAAAGGCGTTGCGAACCGCCGCGGCGTCGAGCGGCAAATTCTGCCCCGGCCCGAAGATTTGCGGAAAAAACTCCGGAATGAGTTTTCCCACCATCACGTTGGCGTCGGTCATCGCCAGCGGCCCGCCGCGCCGGTAGCATTTCGGCCCCGGATTGGCGCCCGCCGAATCCGGACCGACGCGGAAGCGCGCGCCGTCGTAATGCAAGACCGATCCGCCGCCGGCCGCGACCGTGTGAATGAGCATCATCGGCGCGCGCATGCGCACGCCGGCGACTTCGGTTTCGAATGCCCGCTCGTATTCGCCGGCGAAATGCGACACGTCGGTCGAAGTCCCGCCCATGTCGAAGCCGATCAGCCGCGAGAACCCGGCCGCGCGCCCGGTCTCGGCCATACCGACCACCCCAGCCGCCGGACCAGAGAGGATCGCATCCTTGCCGCGAAACAGATCGGCCGCGGTGAGACCACCCGACGACATCATGAACATCAGGCGGGGGTGCAGCTCCCCTCCCCCTTGTGGGGAGGGGTTGGGGGCGGGGGTCGCGAGGTCAGAGGGACGCATCGATCCATGCGCTTTACCGCTCGACCCCCCTCCCTGACCCTCCCCCCCAAGGGGGGAGGCAGCACTTAACTCCCCCGCCACCTGCGCCACGTAGCGGCGCAGAATAGGCGACAGATAGCTGTCGACCACGGTGGTATCGCCGCGGCCGACGAGCTTGATCAGCGGCGACACTTCGTGACTGGCCGACACTTGCGGAAACCCAAGCTCGCGGGCCAGCGCGGCAAGCCGCTGTTCGTGCGCTTGGCAGCGATAGGCATGCATCAGCACGATCGCGACCGCGCCAATGCCGTCGGCTTTGGCGCGTTCGAGCGCGCGTCGCGCCGCTTCGAGATCGAGTTCGCGCTCTATCGTGCCGTCGGCGCGCACGCGCTCATCGACCTCCACCACGCGCTCATACAACATGTCCGGCTTGACGATGTGTTTGGCGAAGATTTTCGGCCGTGCCTGGTAGCCAATGCGCAGCGCGTCGCGAAATCCCTTGGTGACCAAAAGCAGCGTCCGCTCGCCCTTGCGCTCGAGCAGCGCATTGGTCGCGACCGTCGTGCCCATCTTCACCGCGCTGATGCGCTCGCTCGCAATCGCGGCGCCCGCCGGCAATCCAAGCAAGTGCCGGATGCCGTCGACGGCTGCGTCGCGATAGGCTTCCGGGTTTTCGGACAACAGCTTGTGCGTGACCAGCGCGCCGTCCGGCTTTCTGCCGATCACGTCGGTAAAAGTGCCGCCGCGATCGATCCAGAATTCCCATTTATTCATCTAAGTCTCTGTTATAACTAACGTTGTCCAATTCGCAGAACATTTACAAATCTGGAAGTTGGGTGGATTTCCAAGGAGTTATAGCAACGCGATTTTGAATATTTTCACAAAACATTGACAGCCTCAAATCCTAATGACGGACTGAAAGCCTACCCTCCGAGCCATATGGTACATCGGTTGACCAGATTGAGCGCTTCTATGCCCGCAATCTACCGCTATCGAAGGAGATGGCGAAGAACTTGCAGAGTTTCGGAAGCGGAGAGAACTCGTAAGACCGACCATGACACTCAGTGAATTTGAAACGAAGAGATACGAAAAATTAGTCGCCAAATTCGTCGAAAAGCGACGTCCTCCGCCACACGTTCGTATGGAGCTTGATTTAACATTCCGCATACAAGGACAGAGTATCGAGATTTATGAAGTCCGCCGCCATTGGCAAGACAAAACAAAGATGCTGGAACACCCTATCGCCAAGGCGACTTACAACAAAAGCAAACGAAATTGGAAGGTCTATTGGCAAAGGGCTGATTTAAAATGGCACAGCTTCGAGCCCAGCCCCGAAGTAGAATCCATCGAAGACTTTCTCGCCCTCGTTCAGACGGATCAGTATGGTTGTTTCTTCGGCTAATCTAACTGCGCTGTCAGTCTCCTATGTCACCGATGCCATATTTGAAAAATCGCTTCGACCAGGTACCAAGCAACGCTCAATGCGATTATCGCTGGGAGAGCCCAGAGAATGATGTCCATTTGACGCTTGAAATCGGATTTTGATTGTTCAGCTTCGCTAGGATTGAATTTTCGAAATGCCATTCGCCCGAACACACCAACGATTGCGATCACAATTAGAAATGTGAGTATTTTCAGCATCCACGTATTCTATTCGAACGCACCTGCTGCTGGTAGATGGCACATTTAATGGGCGCGGGTTTCGTCTTTTATACTGATGCCAATCGACATCGCAATGTTCGCGCGTTTCTTGGATTTTGAATTCCGTAGCTTCTGCTTCAGTTCTTTTGATGTAATGGGACGTACGCGCACTCTCGTCGGCACAAAACTCCTTTCGTTAGCTCAATAACCTTATCAACTAACGCCGTGCTGGTAGTAAGAACCGTAGTCTCTGGACGCGTTATAGGTCGATATTCTTCACTCTTGCCAAGAGCTTTGGGAACATCCGTTGACCAGGTTCGATCGTTTCTACGCACGCAAGTTGCCTCTGTCGCGCGAAA
>JBAQBC010000046.1:0-16229 GCA_049286035.1 Xanthobacteraceae bacterium | reverse complement strand
TCGGTGGTCTGTTCGTTGAATTGCGTGATGCGAATGTAACCGACGTCGCCGCCTTCCGGATGCCAGCGCACCGACTTCACCCGAATGATGTCGCGAACGATCGAGACGTCAATCGGCTTGTCGGCGCCCTTGCGCATGATCGTGAGCTTGATCTTGGTATTCACCGGGCCGCGCATCTTGTCGACGGCCTGATTGAGGGTGAGCCCCTGCACAGCTTCGTCGTCGAGATGGGTAATGATGTCATTGGCCATGACGCCGGCTTTGGCGGCGGGAGTATCGTCGATCGGAGCGACCACCTTCACCAGGCCGTCCTCCATCGTGACCTCGATGCCAAGCCCGCCGAACTCACCGCGGGTCTGCACCTGCATGTCGCGGAAGCTTTTCGGGTCCATGTAGCTCGAATGCGGATCGAGTCCGGCGAGCATGCCATTGATGGCCGATTCCACGAGCTTGCTGTCGTCCGGCCTTTCGACGTAATCGGCGCGCACGCGCTCGAACACATCGCCGAACAGATTGAGCTCACGGTAGGTGTCGGAAACCGCCGCGCGCGCCGCCGAGCCAGCCAGCAAGGCGTGCGGCTGCGTGATCATCAGCGTTACCAACACGCCGGCCAGTGCACCAAGAAAGAGCAGTGTAGTTTTGCGTATCATCCGCGAACCTTTTCGCCTTCGTTAGTCGCCCACCACGGGCTGGGGTCGATAGGAGCGCCGTCCTTGCGGAACTCCACATAGAGTACGGGTTGCTTGGGACCGGACGTGCCGGTCGGGGACACTTGTGATCCGCCACCCATTAACGCTACCGGCTCACCGGTCAGGACGAACTGCCCGAGATCGACGGAAATCCGCTCCATCCCCGCCAGCAGCACATGATAGCCGCCGCCGGCATTGAGGATCAAGAGTTGCCCATAGCTGCGAAATCGTCCGGCGTAAACAACCCAACCGTCGCAGGGCGCGGTAATCTCGCCGCCCGGCCGGGCGGCGATGGATAGGCCTTTTTGAGTTCCGCCCAAGCCGTCGGGGCCGCCGAATTCCCGAATCCGGGCGCCATTGACCGGCAAACGCAGATGCCCGCGCATATCGGTGAACGCAACCGCCGGTGTCAGACGCCCCGGGTCGCTCAGCGCGGCGAGTTCCGGATGCGTCGCATCGTTGGCAATTCCCCGATCGGCGTCCCGCGTCGCGCGTTTTGCGCTGTCGAGCCCGGCTTCGAGCTTGGCTATCAGGTCCTTGATGTTATCGACTTGGCGCGCAACGTCGGTGGCCCGCTGGCGCTCGCCGGCGAGCGCCAGCTCGGTATTGGTCTGCTTTTTCTGCCGTTGATCGATCAATAGGCTCACGCGAAGTTGTTCGCGGCCAAGCAGATCAAGCTCGTTCGTGAGCCGGTCGCGCTGCGCGACGATCTCTTTGCGCACGTTCAAAAGCGCCGCAAGGTCGCCGGCGAGCGCGTCGGCCTGGCTGCGCATTTCCGGTAGAACGGCGCCGAGCGTGATCGCGGTACGGACCGCGCGCAATGCGTCTTCGGGGCTGACGACCAGAGCCGGCGGCGGCTGGCGGCCCATGCGTTGCAACGCGGCGATCACTTCAACGATTACGGCGCGCCGCTGGTCGAGCGTTTTTTGCAACGCGCGCTCCTGCTCGTTGAGCGTATCGAGCCGGGTTTGGCTCCCATTGATATTGGCCTCGACGTCGCGCACGCGCGTTGCCGTATCGATCAGTTGCGCATTGAACTTGCGGCGATCCTGCCCCAGCGCTTCAATTTCGCTGCGCAGCTTGGCCTGTGCTTCGGCGGAATTGCGCGCTCGCGCCAGTGCCGCGTCCAATTCCTGGTCGCGCTGCTTGAGCGCGTCGGCCGGATTGGGCGCCTGGTCGGCGGCGGGTTGCGGGGGGGCTTGCGCCCCGGCGCTGGAATTGAGCGCCAATTGCATCCCGATCGGCAGCAAAAATGCCAACGCCGAGCCGAGCACCAGGCGCGGATCGATTTGGCTCGACCGTCGGAGAATCATCGGTTGCAAGGTAGAGGCGACCCTCAGGAACGCAAGTAAAACGGAAAAAGCGGGCTAAAGCATGATCCCGAAAAGTGGAGGCCGGTTTTCGGAAAAGATCATGCTCAAACAACAAGCTAAAGCAAAATAGCGACCCAACCTAAAATCATTTCGCTTTAGTTACGACCGGAATGCGACAGCTGCGGGATGTCGCCGTCACAATTTGCCCGCTAACCTTTACGCGAGCCGCCGTTAACCCATTCAGCCCCGATGGTAAGGGTGGCCGGCGAGAATCGTAGCAGCGCGATAGAGCTGCTCCAGCAGCATGATGCGGACGAGCTGATGCGGCCAGGTCGCTGCGCCAAAGGCCAAGACGTGCCTGGCGCGCCCGCGCAGGCTTTGCGTAATGCCGTCGGCCCCGCCGATCACAAAACACAGGGCGGCGCGGTTCTCCTCCCGGCATTTTTTGAGCAATGCGGCCAATCCTGGGCTGTCGATATTCTCGCCGGCGGAATCGAAAACAATAATCACGGCGCCATCGGGGAGAATGTTGGCGATTGCAATCGATTCTTCGGTACGGCGTCGCTCCGGCTCGCGCGCGCGGCTCTCGCGGATTTCAATGACCTCGATCTGGCGCAGCCCGAGCGAGCGGCCGAGCGCTTCGGCGCGTTTGCGATAGGCCGCGGCGAGTTCCCGCTCGGCTCCCTGCTTCAGCCGGCCGACCGCGGCGACGATCACGCGCATGAGCGGACCTCTTGCCGTCCGTCATTGTCAGGCGCCGCGGGAAAAGGCCCGCAGCTAATGCATGATCCCGAAAAGTGGACGCCGGTTTTCGGAAAAGATCATGCTTAAAGAACAAGCTAAAGCGAAATACGAAAATCAACCCTAAATCATTTCGCTTTAGCGCTCATGATAGGCTGGATCAGGATCGCAGGTGAAGGATCGCAGGTGAACCGCCGCCTGGATAATTTGCGGCAAGGGTGAACCGGCCATAGCGAAGGCGCGGCGGCCGGCCGGGCCGGAGCATCACGATACGGCACGCGCTCCTAGCTGGCGCGCCGCGCCGGCCCAGACATCCACATTTTTTCGAGATTGTAAAAATCTCGCACTTCCGGTCGGAAAACGTGGACGATCACGTCGCCGGCGTCGATCAGCACCCAATCGCAATGCGGCGTGCCTTCGACCTGAGCGCGAACGCCAACCTTGCGCAAATCTTCGACCACTCTGTCGGCTACCGATCCGACATGGCGATGCGATCGGCCGGAAGACACGACCATGTAGTCGCCGATCGAAGATTTGCCTTTGAGATTGATGGTGAGGGTGTCCTCGGCCTTCATGTCGTCGAGGCGATGGAGGACCACTCGGAGGATCTCCTCGGCGTCAAGACGCATTCTGGAGATCGCTTCGGGCGCGCGACGTTCGCCCCGTGAGAGTTCGACTTGTGACAGGGTTCGTGATCCTTTCGCTCCGGTTTCCTTATCCAACCTTCCAACTAAGCTTACCGCATTCGTGTGACGCTAAATCGGCACCGCGCCGTGGAATCACTTCAATCCGCGAATCCATGCCGGCTAAAGATAGTCACGTGGCCTTAACAGTTTCAACCCGCTTCCTTCAAACAACTGTCATTTATCGTGCCGCAGCGCGCGCGGCGCGCAAAGCCGTCGACGACAGCGGCGATTTGAGCCCGTGCAGATAGATCCAGGCCGGCGGGCGGCGTTGCGGCAGGGTTTTGGCGGCCGATTCGGGGAGCCGCGCCCAGGCCAGGGCTTGCCCGGCGGCACCTGCCGCTGAGTAAAGGCTCGGCCCCAAGCGATCGATCACCGCAATCGGCACCAAGCGGGCAATGTCGCGCCAGCGCTGCCAGCGATGAAAGCTGCGCAAATTGTCGGCGCCCATGATCCAGACAAAGTGCACGCCGGGACAGCGCCGGATCAAATAGCTGATGGTGGCGAACGTATAGGTAATGCCGAGATCGGCCTCGAGATCGGTGACGTCGATACGGGGATGGCGGGCGAGTTTGCGCGCGGCGGCAAGGCGCTCGGCGAGCGGCGCCAGGTCGCTTGTGTCCTTGAGCGGATTGCCGGGAGTGACGAGCCACCAGACCCGATCGAGACCGATCCGCCGCAACGCCAACAGGCAAGCGGCGCGATGCGCGGCATGCGGCGGATCGAACGTGCCGCCAAACAAGCCAATGCGCATGCCGCGGGCATAGGGAGGCAAAACCGGACGGCCGCGCCGGTCGAACCGGTTGGCGACCGGGCGCAAGGCAAGCAACTCGCCGCTCATGATTTTGGAACGAGGCCCCTCCCGCGCATCGCCGCCAGCCGCGCCGGCAATCAATTACGGCCGCGTCTGTCCATTGCCGCGGATGCGATATTTGAAGCTGGTCAGCTGTTCGACCCCGACCGGTCCACGGGCGTGGAGCCGTCCGGTAGCAATGCCGATCTCGGCGCCAAAGCCGAACTCGCCGCCATCGGCAAATTGCGTCGACGCATTATGCAACACGATGGCCGAATCGACCTCACGCAAGAATTTGTCCGCCGCTTTGCGGTCTTGGGTCACGATCGCGTCGGTGTGATGCGAGCCATAGCGTTCGATATGCGCCATCGCGGCGTCGACGCCGTCGACGACGCCAGCGGTAAGAATGGCGTCCAGATATTCGGTGCCCCAATCTTGTTCGGATGCCGGCTTGACGCGCCGGTCCACCGCCAGCACCGCGGCGTCGCCGCGGATCTCGCAACCGGCGTCGAGCAGCATCGTGATCAGCGGCTTGAGCAGCTTGTCGGCGCCGGCGCGATCGACCAACAGCGTCTCGGCGGCGCCACACACGCCGGTGCGGCGCATTTTGGCGTTGAGCACGATCGACTTGGCCATCGCAAGCTTGGCTTTGCCATCGACGTAGACATGGCAAACGCCTTCAAGGTGGGAAAAGACCGGCACGCGCGCCTCGCTCTGCACGCGGTCGACCAGATTTTTCCCGCCACGCGGCACGATCACGTCGATGGCGCCATCGAGCCCGGCGAGCATCATACCCACGGCCTCGCGTTCGCGGGTCGGAACCAGCGCGATCGACGATGCCGGCAACCCGGCCTCGGACAGCCCCTCGACCATCGCGGCGTGAATGGCGCGGCAGGAGCGGAAACTCTCGGAACCGCCGCGCAGGACCGCCGCATTGCCGGCCTTGAGGCATAGCGCGCCGGCATCCGCGGTCACATTTGGCCGGCTCTCATAGATCACGCCCACGACGCCAAGGGGAACCCGGATGCGCTCGATTCGCATACCGTTCGGACGGCGCCATGACGCCATCACCGCGCCGACCGGGTCCTTAAGCTTACGAATGACGTCGATTCCGTCCGCCATGGCCGCAACCCGGCCGCGGTCGAGCGCCAAGCGATCGAGAAAGGCAGGCGTCGCGCCGGCAGTCTTGGCCTCGTCACGATCCTGTGAATTCGCTGCCAAGATGGCCGGGCATGCTGCGCGGAGGGCCTTGGCCATGGCGGCCAGCGCCCGGTTCTTTTGCGCCGTCGGGGCCAGCGCCAGCACCCGGGCCGCGGCCCGGACGTCACGGCCAAGCACCCGCATCGTCGCAGCAAGCGGGGCGACATCAGCTGCGCCAGCCTTAGCTGCACCGCCTTTGACGGACGACCGGGTGCTGGAACCGTCCAGCGCTTGGAGCGGAGCATTCATGGCCTTGATCCGTCTTGCATTCGTCGCGTTTGTAACATGCCCGGCCAAGCCGAGCGAGTTGGCCCGCCGCTGAAGATACGCACAGCAATCCACAACATTCGTGAGCGTGTCACCGAATATCCGGAACCTCCACGAAATATGGGGAGTTGCAGCAAGAAGTTTTCACGTGGAGCGGGGTGCCATGCCTTTATCTGAGCGTCGTAAGCTTAGTCGTTTGCCGAAGCGCTTCCCGGTCGGAACCACTTTCGTGGTCGAAGGCCGGGCCATCGCGGATGGCAAAAATGATGAGAATTTGCGGGTGTTTTCCCGATTTGTCGTGCTGCCAGGCGGCCGCCGCATCGATCTCGGCGGGGATGCCGCGGCTGTGACCCGCAGCCGCCGAACCCGCAGCCGGCAAGCCGCCCCCCGGGCCTCGGCCGGGGCGAAAAAAATAGTTAGCGGGCGCGGAACAACCCTTCAGCAAGGTCGTTAACGGGGTAGACGCCGGGCGAAGCCCCCCAGCCCCTCACCCTCAATCACTCGGCGTCGAGCCCCGGTCGCATTAGCGGCCGGGGTTCATCTTTTGGGCGGCACGCCACGATGACGATGGCCCCCTCCAAGGGGAGCGCGGCGTGGGACAACTGCACTGACCCTCCCCTGCAGGGCAGGTCGCGCGCCGAAGGTACGCGGAGCGGGGCGAAGGGCTGCTCGAAATCTTTCAGCACGGCCGGAGCCGCCATCATCACTCCCGGCCGACCACCAGATCGTCGCGGTGGACCATCTCGGCCCGGCCGGAAAAGCCAAGGATCGCGTCGATATCGCTGGAGGATCGGCCGCGTATTTTTTGCGCGTCCTCGGCGTCATAGGCGCACAGGCCGCGCCCGATCTCGACGCCGTCGGGACCGCGGATGATCACGGCGTCGCCGCGGGCGAAGCCGCCTTCGATCCGGACCACCCCCACCGGTAGAAGACTGTTGCCGCGGCGCAGTGCTGCGACCGCGCCAGCATCGATGGTGAGCGTGCCCTTCGGCTCGAGCGAGCCGGCGATCCACTTCTTCCGCGCCGTCACCGGATTGCCGGCGGTGAGGAACCAGGTGCAGCGCGCGCCATCCTCAATCGCGCGCAGCGGATGATCGAGATGACCCGAGGCGATGACCATGTGGGTGCCTGCGGCGGTCGCGATTTTTCCCGCTTCGATTTTGGTCTGCATGCCGCCGCGCGACAGTCCCGATCCCGCGGCGCCGGCCATCGCTTCGACCTCCGGCGTGATCCGTTCGACGCGCGGCACGTGACGCGCCGTGGCGCCGGTGCCTGGCGGAGCGTCGTAAAGTCCGTCGACGTCGGAGAGCAGCACCAGAAGATCGGCACTCACCATCGTGGCGACGCGCGCGGCAAGCCGATCGTTGTCGCCGTAGCGAATTTCGTTGGTCGCAACCGTATCGTTCTCGTTGATAACCGGCACCGCGCGCCACTGCAGCAAACGATCGATCGTGGAGCGTGCATTGAGATAGCGCCGCCGTTCCTCGGTGTCGCCGGGCGTCACCAGCACCTGGCCCGCGGTAATACCGTGCCGCGACAGCGCCTCGGTCCAGGTACGCGCCAGCGCGATCTGCCCCACGGCGGCGGCGCCCTGGCTGTCCTCCAGCGCAAGCTCGCCCGCGGCGAGCTTGAGCACCGTGCGGCCGAGCGCGATGGCGCCGGAGGACACCACCAGAATGTCGCGTTTGTCGGCGTGCAGCGCGGCAATGTCGGCAGCGAGCGACGTCAGCCATTTTTCGTTGAGCCGGCCGCCCTGAGCGTCAATCAGGAGCGACGAGCCGATCTTGACGACGATCCGGCGGAAATCGGTGAGCCGAGGCGTATTCATGGCAGGTTTCTACCGCAGGACTCGCAAAAAAGCCCGCCCTCCGGATGTGATCCGGGGGTGGATACCGCTTTTCACGCTTGCGCGATGGCTTGCGCGCAGGCTTCGCAATGAACTTAGAGCTCGGCCTCGTGTTGCAGCAGCGCTTTGTTTTCGAGGCAATAGTAGCCGGACAAGCGGCTGACCAACTTGCGCCGCTTCCAGTCGTTGAGGATGCGGCTGATGTTCTCGCGGGCAATGCCGGCCATGGCGGCAAGATCGCTTTGCCCGATCTTCTGCCGGATGACGATGCGGCCGGCACCGACATCCTGGCCGAACTCCTGCGCCAGTTCGAGCAGCGTGCAGGCGACGCGGCCGCGCAGCGGCAAAAAGCTTCCGGCTGCCACCGTCGCGTCGGTTTCGCGCAACCGCGCGGCGATCAATGTCAGCAGCGACTTGTAGACTTCAGGATGCTTATTGGCGAATTCCTCGAACGCGCCGCGACTGAGAAAGCTTAACTGCGCCGGGCGCACGGCCACCACGGACGCTGAGCGCGGCAACCCGTCGATAAGCGACAGTTCGCCGACGATGGCGCCTGAACCGAGAAAAGCGAGGATGCGCTCGGTACCGGCGCGCGACACCATGGTGACTTTGAGCAGTCCATCGTCGACGCGATAGCAGCCGTCGCCGGCATCGCCGGCGAGGAACAGGACCTCGTCGGCTTTAAGCCGGGCCGGTGTCGTGTTGCTGAACAGACTACCCGAAAGATGCTCGGGCAATCCCGACAGCAGACTCGGATTGTTGCGTGGCGCAGCCATGGCGCGTCTCGCGGCTCATTCCAGCCGCGATCCCGTCCCTTTCGCTTGGCAAAGCATGCGGCAGAATTGCAGAAAGGAAAAGCCCGCCCGGACGTTTAGTCCGGAGCGGGCGAGGTGAACCCGTGGCAGGGTTCTTGGGGTGTATGGGGGACGTGCATCACCCCTTGGATATCACGCGGGTCATTGGAGGTTTGGGGACGGGGGAAACCCGCTGACATCGAACCGAATTCAGATCAGTCTTTGGCGCCACCGTTTGTTGTTGCTTTCGCACTTGAATGTAGCGCCTCGCGCAAACCGCGAAGTGACCGGTGTCACAGAACGTCGCTTTTTTCATAAACCATTGATATCGAAGGCGTACGTCCCCGGAGGCGGGGGTTTGTCGGCCGGCGCAGTGTGATCAGCTCTTTCGCGCGCGCACTTCGACCCCGGCCCGGGCTTCGATCGGTTGCACGACCTGGGTGATGTCCTTGTCAGGACCGAGCTCGTCGCAGGTGAGTTTGAGGATGGCGGCCACCGCTTCGATCACCTGGATCGGGATGCCGAGCGCTTTGGCTTCCGAAATGAAAAGGTTCACGTCTTTTAACATCAAGCCTGCGGTGAAGCCCTGATTGAAGCTGCGCGGCAGAACCACTTCGGGAAATTTCTGCTCGGTCGCGGTGCTGCGGCCCGAACTCGCATTGATCACGTCGAGCATGATGCGTGGATCGAGGCCGGCTTTGACTCCCGCGACCATCGACTCCGAGGTCGCCACCATCGCCGCCGCGGACAGCACATTGTTGCAGAGCTTCATGGTCTGGCCGGCGCCCGGCCGTTCGCCGATGTAGAAGAATTTCCCGATTACCTTGAGCGCGGGCTCGACCGCCTCGACATCCGCGCGCGGACCGGACGCCATCACCGCGACCGTGCCTTTCTCGGCGCCGCGCACGCCGCCGGAAACCGGCGCATCGATCTGCACGATGTTGCGGGCGGCAAGCGCCTTGAAGATGCGCTGCGCCATCACCGCGCCGGTGGTGGAAAGGTCGACGAAGCGCTTCACGCGCTCGCCTTCGATCACGCCGTCGGGCCCGGTCGCGACTTTGAGAACGATGTCGGGTGTGGGCAGGCTCGCCATCACCGTTTCGACCATGTCGGCGACTTCCTTCGGCGAGCGCGCCGCGACGGCGCCGCGCGCGGCGAGATTGCCGATCGCTTCCTGACGGGTGTCGTAGACCACGACTTTATGCCCGGCTTCAACGAGCCGCCGCGCCATGTGAGCGCCCATATTGCCGAGACCGATAAAGCCGATATCCATCAGATGCTCCCTTTACTTGAAAATTCCGCGCGCACTTTATCGGTGTGCTGCCCGATGGCCGGCACCGGTCCGTAGCGGCGCGCGTCGGCATCATGCCGCGGCGGCGCCGGATAGGATACCGGCCCGCTTGGCGTGCCGACAGTGATGCGGCGCAGATGCGGATGATGCGACAGGTCCGCGGGCGTGTTGACGCGGGCAAACGCGATGTCGGCGGCGGCGAGCTTTTGCTCCAAGAGCGCCGCATCGAGAATGCCGAAGGCCTTCGCGACCCTGCCGTCGGTTTCGGCGCGGCGCTTGACGCGCTCGACATTGGTGGCGAAATCCGGATCGGCGGCGAGCGCGCTATCGCCGAGAACCTTTTCGGCGAGCACACGCCATTCGCGATCGTTTTGGATCGAGATGAGAATGGCGACGCCGTCGCGGCTGCGGAACGCGCCGTACGGTGAAATTGACGTGTGCGCGAGCCCGATCCGCCGCGGCGGCGCTCCCGCTTCCTGCTGCAACAGCGGCACCGTCATCCAATCGGCCATGGCATCGAACATCGAGATTGACAGCGCCGCGCCTTCCCCGCTGCGGTCGCGCGCGATCAGCGCCTCCAGGATCGCTTCATAGGCATTCATGCCGGCGGCGATGTCGACGACCGAAACGCCGACCCGCGACGGCTCGCTCGTTCCAGTGACCGAAGCGAGACCGGACTCGGCCTGGATCAGCATGTCATAGGACTTGCGCGCCGCCAGCGGGCCGGTTTCGCCGAAGCCCGAAATCGAGCAGCAGATCAGCCGCCGATGGTCGCGGCAGAGCCGATCGATCGCAAAGCCGAGCTTGGCGATCGCGCCCGGCTTCAAATTCTGCACGAACACGTCGGCGCGGGCGATCATCGCAGCAAGCAGCGCCTTGTCGCCGGGCTTGGCGAGATCGAGCACGACCGATTCCTTGCCGCGATTGAGCCAAACGAAATAGCTGCACTCGCCGTGCACGAGATCGTCGTAGCCGCGCGCGAAGTCGCCTTCCGGCCGCTCGATCTTGATGACGCGCGCGCCGGCATCGGCGAGCCGGCAGGTGCACATCGGCGCCGCGACCGCCTGTTCGAGCGAAACGACAAGGAGGCCGGAGAGTGGGAGAGTCATGTGCGCTCAATACGATCGCGGCAGGCCCAGCACATGCTCGGCGATATAGGACAGCACGAGATTGGTCGAAATCGGCGCCACCGTGTACAGCCGGGTCTCGCGGAATTTGCGTTCGATGTCGAATTCCTCGGCAAAGCCAAAACCGCCGTGCGTCTGCAGGCACATGTCGGCCGCGGCCCAAGACGATTCGGCGGCGAGATGCTTCGCCATATTCGCCTCGGCGCCGCAGTCGCGCCCGGCTTCGTAGAGCGCGGCCGCCTCGCGCACCATCAGCTCGGCGGCGCGCATGGCGATATAGGCGCGCGCAATCGGAAACTGGACGCCCTGGTTTTGACCGATCGGCCGGCCAAACACCACGCGTTCGCCGGCATAGGCGGTCGCCTTCGCGATGAACCATTTGGCGTCGCCGATGCACTCGGCGGCGATCAGGATGCGCTCGGCATTCATGCCGGAAAGGATGTAGCGGAAACCCTCGCCTTCGCGGCCGATCACGGCTTGCGCCGGCACGCGGAGATTCTCGAAAAAAACCTCCGTCGTGGCGTGGTTCATCATGGTGCGGATCGGCCGGATGGTCAGGCCATGGCCCTTTGCTTGCCGCATATCGACCAGAAACACCGTGAGTCCCGCGGTGCGCGACGCCGTTTGCTCGCGCGGGCTGGTGCGGGCAAGGAGCAGCATCAGATCGGAGTGCTCGGCGCGCGAGGTCCAGATTTTCTGGCCGTTGACGACGTAAGTGTCGCCGTCGCGCAGTGCGGTGGTGCGCAGATTGAGCGTATCGGTGCCGGAGGTCGGTTCGGTAACGCCGAACGCCTGCAGGCGAAGCTCGCCGCGTGCGATCCCCGGCAGGTAGCGCTTTTTCTGTTCCGCGCTGCCGTGGCGAAGGAGCGTGCCCATCGTGTACATCTGGGCGTGGCAGGCGGCGCCGTTACAGCCGGAGGCTTGGATCTCTTCCATGATTGCGGCCGCCGCGGTCATCGTCAGCCCGCTGCCGCCGTACTCTTCCGGAATAAGCGCGGCGAGGAAGCCGGCTTTGGTCAGCGCGGCGACGAATTCTTCCGGATAGGCGCGCTCGCGATCGAGGCGGCGCCAATATTCGCCGGGAAAACCCGCGCACAGTGCCCGCACCGATTCACGGATCGGGGCAAGGTCGTCGTGAGGAGCGGGCGTCGTGGTCATCTAATGCGTGATCGGAATTTTGCTTTGCGCATGATCTTATCCGAAAACCGGTCCCCACTTTTCGTGATCATGCGCTAGCGCAGCTCGGCGCGGCCGTTATTGACCGCGATCACGTCGCGCTCGACGACGCGCGAGCGGAAGCTCACGATTTTACCATCGCGCCACATTTCGGTGCGCAGCGTCTCGCCGGGAAACACCGGCGCCGAGAAGCGGCACGCGAAAGCGACAAGCTTCGCTGGATCATAGCCGCAAAAGCTTCGCAGCACCGCATGGCCGGCGATGCCGAAATTGCTGAGGCCATGCATGATCGGCCGCGGATAGCCGGCCTGTTTCGCCACCGCCGGATCGATGTGCAGCGGATTGAGATCGCCGCTCAAGCGATAGATCAGCGCTGCTTCCGGGCGCGTGGCGAGATCGCAAACCGCATCCGGCGCGCGCGCCGGAATTGGGTGCGGCTCGGGCGCCTGTCGCGGCGGCCCGCCAAACCCGCCGTCGCCGCGGCAGAACGTGGTCTGCGTCACGGTTGCGACCGCCTCGCCGGTCACCTTGTCCGTCACCTTGCGTTCGCTGAGCACGAGCGCGCCTTTGCCCGGACCTTTGTCGATGACCTCGATGATGCGCAGCCGGCCGACCACGGTTCCTTTTACGGCCAACGGCCGGTGCAGGGTGATGCCCTGTTCGCCGTTGACGATTTTGACCCAATCGATGCCGGTATCGCGCTCGCGCGCCCAAAAGCCTTGGCCCAGCACGGTGCCCATGGTCGGCAGCACTTTCAGATTCTTCTCGTAAACGAAGGCGAGTTCGTCTTCGTTCATCGGATCGTGGCCGAGCCCGAGGCCGAGCGCGTAGAGAATGCAATCCTTCGGACCGTAGCTTTGCTCGGCCGGAGGCACCTCGAGCGCCATCAGCTTATCGTAGACGATCGCCATCACACCGGGTCCCAGGAGAACACGTCGCCGGAACGCTCCAGCGGCGTAAACGAAGGCGCGAACGCGCCCTTGAGCTGCGCGTCGAGCTTTTCCGGCGTCCAGCCGTCGGACCGATGGATCGTGCGGATCGGCCGGTTCTGGTTGAACAAATAAATCTCGTTGTTGCGCACCGAAAAAATCTGTCCGGTGATGCCTTCGGCGCGATCGGAGGCGAGATAGACCGCCAGCGGCGCGATCTTCTCCGGCGTCATTTCGCGGATTCGCGCGACGCGCGCTTTTTCCTGTTCGGTCTCCGCCGGAATCGAATCGATCATGCGCGTCCAGGCGAACGGCGCGATGCAATTGGAGCGGACCTTGAACCGCTCCATGTCGAGCGCAATGCCGCGCGACAGTCCGACAATGCCCATCTTCGCCGCCATGTAATTGGCTTGGCCGAAATTGCCGACGAGCCCGGAAGTCGACGTCATATGCACGAAACTGCCGGAATTCTGCTCGCGAAAATGCGTCGCACAGGCACGGCTCATGGCGAAACTGCCATGCAGATGCACGTTGATGACGTCCGACCAGTCCGACCAGCTCATGCGATGAAAGATGCGGTCACGTAAAATGCCGGCATTGTTGACGAGGATGTCGATGCGGCCGAACTGCTCGCGCGCCGCGGCGACGATTTTCTCGGCATTGGCCGGATCGCTGATCGAGAGCGTCGAGGCGATCGCTTCGCCGCCGGCTTTTTTGATTTCATTGACGACTGTTTGTGCCGGGCCGGTATCGGTGCCGGCGCCGTCGAGGCTGGCGCCGATGTCGCAAACCACGACGCGTGCGCCCTCCTGCGCCAATAACAGCGCGATGCCGCGGCCGATCCCGCGTCCCGCGCCGGTGACGATCGCGACCTTGCCCGCAACGATGTTCGGCATTTGCAATTAGCCCCCTTTAAAATCCGCCCCCGCGTTGCGGGGGAGGAAGATTTATCAGCCCCAAACCTCGCGCGCGACCTCGCCGATCATGCGCAGCTTCGCCCATTGTTCGTCCTCGGCGAGAATATTGCCTTCCTCGGTCGAGGCGAAGCCGCATTGCGGCGAGAAACAAAGCTGATCGAGATCGGCAAAACTGGCGGCTTCCTCGATGCGCCGCTTGATCGCATCTTTGCCTTCCAGCGCCCCGGTCTTGGTGGTGACGAGGCCGAGCACCGCGACGCGCCCTTTCTGCAGACGTTGGAGCGGCTCGAAGCCGCCGGCGCGCGCGGTGTCATATTCCATGAAATAACCGTGCACCCTGATGCGGTCGAACAGCACTTCCTGCATTGCGTCGTAGCCGCCCGCGCCCATGAAGGTCGATTTGTAGTTGCCGCGGCACAGATGCATGGTCACGGTCATGTCCGGCGGAATGTCGGAAATCGCGACATTGATGAGGTCGCCGTAGATGGTGCCGAGCGCCTGCGGATCGTCGCCGCGATCCTTCATCTGCTGGCGATATTTCGGGTCGCACAACATGGCGATGAAGACTTCATCGAGCTGCAGGTAACGGCAGCCGGCATCGGCGAAGGCACGCACCGCTTTGCGATAAGCCTGGCCGAGGTCGGCAAAGAATGTGTCGAGCTTCGGATAGATGGATTTATCGATCGGGGTCGCGACCGGCCGGCCATAGAGCGCCGACGGCGCCGGGATAGTCATTTTCGGCGTGCGGCTGGTATTGGCTTTGACGAATTTGAAATGCTCGATCATCGGATGGCAAGAGAAGCCGAGCTTGCCGGTGACCTTTACGCCTTCATTGCGCGTCGTCACCGCGGCGAAGGCGATGCCGGTATCCATGACATGCCGCTCGACGCCGTCGAGGCCCCACAGGAAATCGAGGTGCCACCATGATCGGCGAAACTCGCCGTCGGTGATGGACCGCAATCCGGCCGCCTCTTGTTTCTTGATGACGTCTTTGATTTCGCGGTCCTCAAACGCCTTGAGCTCCGCGGCGCCGATCTCGCCTTTGGCGCATTTCTCGCGCGCGGCTTTGAGCGCCGCCGGCCGCAACAGGCTGCCGACATGATCGGCGCGAAACGGCGGCCTGGTTCGTTGCGTCATGGTTCTGCTCCTAATTCCTTTCCTCCCCCTACAAGGGGGAGGTCGCGAGCGAAGCGAGCGGGAGGGGGTCCGTCACTAGCGTCGCAGCGTTGAACCCGGAAGTGACCCCCACCCTAACCCTCCCCCTTTCAGGGGGAGGGATTTATGTGCCCCACACTTCGTCCGCGATCTCCACGATCATGCGCAGCTTCGCCCATTGTTCATCCTCGCCGAGAACATTGCCCTCCTCGGTCGAGGCGAAACCGCATTGCGGGGAGAGACAAAGCTGATCGATATCGATGAATTTCGCCGCCTCGTCGATCCGGCGTTTGATCGCGTCTTTGTTCTCGAGCGCGCCGGTCTTGGACGTGACCAGCCCAAGCACCACCGTCTTGCCCTTAGGGACAAAACGCAGCGGCTCGAAGCCGCCGGCGCGCGCGCTGTCATATTCCATGAAATAGCCGTGCACGTTGATGGTGTTGAACAACAGCTCCGCGACCGGTTCGTAGCCGCCGCTGGCGACGAAATTGGAGCGAAAATTGCCGCGGCACAGATGCATGGTGATGGTCATGTCGGACGGAATGTCGGCAATCGCGGCATTGATCATGCCGGCATAAGTCGCCGGCAAGCGCCCCGGATCTTCGCCGCGGTCGGCGATTACTTTGCGCAAAGACGGATCGCAGAGATAAGCGAGATTGACCTCATCAAGCTGCAGATAACGGCAGCCGGCATCGGCGAAGGCGCCCACCACCTTGCGGTAGGATTGCCCGAGATCGCGATAAAAATCCTCTATTGTCGGATAGAGCGTCGCCGGCACCGCATCGCGGCCGTAGCGGAAATGCAGCGACGACGGCGACGGAATGGTCATTTTCGGCGTGCGTTTGGTGTGGGCGCGCAGGAACTTGAAATGTTCAATCATGGGATGCGGCTTGTAGCCGCCGAGCTTGCCGATGAGACGCAGCAGGACCTGCCGCGGCTGCCGGCCGCTTGTTTGAAACTTGATCTTGCGTTCGCCGGCATAGGATTCGACGTTGTCCAGCCGTTCGAGGAAGTCGATGTTCCACGACACGCGGCGGTATTCGCCGTCGGTGATCGATTGCAGCCCGGCCGCTTCCTGCTTCGCGATTACGCCGGCGACTTCGCGGTCTTCGATTGCCTTGAGGCCTTCGGCGGCGATTTCGTTGCGCGCCCGCTGCTCGCGGGCCGCTTTGAGCGCCGGCGTGCGCAGGAGACTGCCGACATGGTCGGCGCGAAACGGTGGGACGGTGCGGTGGGTCATGCGAGACTAATTCATTATTTTTCCTCCCCCTGAAAGGGGGAGGTCGCGAGCAAAGCGAGCGGGTGGGG
>JBAQBC010000045.1:0-4878 GCA_049286035.1 Xanthobacteraceae bacterium | reverse complement strand
GCGATCAAGCGCGCGCTCGATCCGCTCGACATTATGAATCCCGGCAAGATTTTCGCCGCGTGAGCCGGCCACCAAATGATTCGCTCGTCATTGCGAGCGAAGCGAAGCAATCCAGGTTGGCCGGACTGGATTGCTTCGTCGCTGCGCTCCTCGCAATGACGAGGAGCTATCGCCTCCGATAATAATCCAGCACGAAGAGGCGGATGGCCGAGGACAGATTACTGCCGCGGCGCGCGCCGTCGATCGCGCCGATCAATTCGGCCACGCTTTGCCGCCGCGCCTGCGCGATTTCCTTCAGCGCCGTCCAGAACGCATCTTCGATGCTGACGCTGGTCTTGTGGCCCGCGATGACGATCGAGCGCTTGATCACCGGCGATGTCATCGGAGCATGATCATTTCGATCACTGGCGCCGACGAGCAGTTGTTGCCTCCCCCCACCCGGGCCGCGCTTCCGCGCGCCCGAGTGCAAGCTTGATGGGGGAGGCAGGCGAACGTAGTGAGCCGGAGGGGGGTAACTTTTTTAGAACCCCCCTCCCTACCCTCCCCCACAAGGGGGGAGGGATCAAAATATGCGACTTGTTTCGATTTTGAGAAATCATCTTGCACCATCGAAGCGCCAACAGATTCACCGGCCCGGCCGGGTCATGCGCTCCGGCCGCACCAGGCGATCGAACTCCTTGGCCGAGACATAGCCGAGGCGCACTGCTTCTTCGCGCAGCGTCGTGCCGTTCTTGTGCGCGGCCTTGGCGATCTCGGCGGCCTTGTCGTAGCCGATCTTCGGCGTGAGCGCGGTGACCAGCATCAGCGATTGCTCCATCAGTGCGCGAATGTGCGGCGTGTTGGCGCGAATGCCGGCGACGCAGCGATCGGTGAACAAGCGCACCGCATCGGCGAGCAGCCGGATCGACTGCAGCATGGCGTCGATGATGACCGGCTTGAACACGTTGAGCTCGAAATGGCCCTGGCTCGCCGCCACCGTGATCGTGGTCTGATTGCCGAACACGCGGCAGCACACCATGGTCAGCGCCTCGACCTGGGTCGGATTGACCTTGCCCGGCATGATCGAGGAGCCGGGCTCGTTTTCCGGCAGGATCAATTCGCCCAGTCCCGAGCGCGGGCCGGAGCCGAGCCAGCGAATGTCGTTGGCGATCTTGAAAAGATCGGCGGCGAGCGCATCGAGCGCGCCATGGGCGAACACCAAAGCGCCGTGCGAAGCGAGCGCCTCGAATTTGTTGCCCGCGCTGACGAACGGCAAGTCGGTCATGCGGGCAATGGTTTTGGCAAACAGCTTGGCGAAACGAGGGTCGGCATTCAGCCCGGTGCCGACCGCGGTGCCACCTTGCGCCAGCGGATAAAGCTCGCGCGAGCCGAGCTTGAGCCGGGCGATGCCGGAGGCGACCTGCGCCGCGTAGCCGGAAAATTCCTGGCCGAGCGTCAGCGGCGTCGCGTCCTGCGTATGCGTGCGCCCGATTTTGACGATTTTGGCAAACGCCTTGGTCTTGCGGTTGAGCTCCGCGTGCAAGTGCTGCAGCGCCGGAATGAGCCGGTGCGAGATTTCTTGCGCGGCGGCGATATGCATCGCGGTCGGAAACACGTCGTTCGACGACTGGCTCATATTGACGTGGTCGTTGGGATGGATCGGCGCCTTGGCGCCGCGCGCGCCGCCGAGGATTTCGTTGGCGCGATTGGCGATCACCTCGTTGACGTTCATGTTGGTCTGGGTGCCCGAGCCGGTCTGATAGACCGAAAGCGGAAAATGCTCGTCGAGCTTGCCGTCGAGGATTTCCTGCGCCGCCTGCACGATGGCCTTGGCGCGGCGCGCGTCGAGAAGGCCGAGCGCGCGATTGGTCTCGGCGGCTGCGCGCTTGGCAAGCGCCAGCGCCGCGATCAAGGGGCGCGGCATGCGCTGTTCGCCGATCGCAAAATTATGCCGCGAACGCTCGGTCTGCGCGCCCCAATAGCCTTGCGCCGGCACTTCGATCGGACCGAAGGAATCGGTTTCGGTGCGGGTTTTCATTATCTCTGGACCCATGCCGTCATCCTGAGGTGGCCGCAAAGCGGCCCTCGAAGGATGATCGGCCGTCGCCCTTCGAGGCTCGCGGAGCTTGTCATCGGGCCGGCCACTTTCGGGCCGGACCCGTTGGCTCGCACCTCAGGGTGACGGATCAAAGTCACTCGCTTATTTTTTCCTGAAGCGGTCGAGCCGCACGACTTCACCGCCGCCGTCGGGCTTGTCGTCGCCGCCGCTTGGCGGCTCGGCAGTTTCGCCGGGAGCGGCTGCGGGTTCTGACTTCTTGCCGGCCGCGCTCTTCCCAGGCCGCAGGGCCGCGGGTTTCTGCGCACTCTTATCCTCGTCCGCCGGTGCAGCTTTGGCGGCCTCGCCGCCCTCAGCCGCCGCCGCCTCGTCGACCGCCTCGAACTGAAAGCCGAACTGCACCGCCGGATCGTAGAATGCGACGATCGAATCGAATGGCACCGCCAGGCGCTCGGTGATGCCGCCAAACGACAGCCCGACCTCGAAGGCGCGCTCGCCGACGGCAAGATCCCAGAACTGGTGCTGCAGGATAATCGTCATGACTTCCGGATATTGCGCGCGCAGCCGATCGGACATCCGCACGCCCGGCGCGCCGGTATTCAAGGTGATCTTGAAGTGGTGCTCGCCCGGCAGGCCCTTTTTGGCGACGTCGGCAAGCACGGTGCGCACGACGCCGCGCAGCGCCTGCTGCGCGAGGAGGTCATAGCGGATGTGATCGTCAGGCATCAGGGATCAGCAATCAGGAATCGGGATAACCAAAAAGATAAGCGTCAAATGATAATGATCCAGAGCGATTCTGTCGCCTGACACTGATTATTGCTCACGGATCACTGAAGGAAGTGGAGGCTTCTGTTGCCAGGTGCCTCCGAACCCCGCCTAGCGCTGCTAAGACGCTAGGGCTTCAAGTCGGTCTTTCGAGCTGCTTACGCAGCCAGAGCAACCGGAGCATAGTTGTCGTTATCAACTATGAGTTCGGCCCGATAACGGCGGAACCATGCCGAGCAAAAGCACGCCCTTTACGCCCTCGTCGATCCTATTTCGACCCCGTAAGCAGGAATCAGTAATCAGTAATCGGTAACCAGAAGCGTCCTCTGATTACTGTCATCCGATTACCGACTCCTGGAATTGGTGGAGTCGCCGGGTACTGCCCCCGGGTCCGAAAGGTTTATTACGACGGCCATTTATCGCCATAGCCGGCTTGCGCCGGCACACAGAATATAAGCGCAAATGGTTGTCGAAAAAAGACCAGCGGTGAAAGCATAGCCGGCTGGCTGGCCGGGAAAACCGCTGTGGGTTAAACGACTTCCATGAGTTCCCCCGCCGGTCCCTCCGCCCCCGCCCCGCCAGCCGCCAACGCCCCAGCCGCTGCAGCCCCGCCGCAGCCGACCATCGCCGAGCTGTTCACCGCCTTCGCCGCGATCTCGCTGTCCGGGTTTGGCGGCGTCTTGGCCTGGGCGCGGCGGATCATGGTGGAGCGGCGACGCTGGTTCACCGCGGAACAGTTCAACGAAGCCTTTGCGCTGTGCGCCTTTCTGCCGGGCGGCAATATGGTGAACTTCGCGGTGATTTTCGGCGCGCGCATGCGCGGCCCGCTCGGCGCCTTGGCGGCGGTGGCGGGGCTACTCGGCCCGCCGATGATTTTGATCATCGTCGTCGGCGCGCTCTACGCGCATTACGGCGATCTGCCGGCACTGCGCCGCATGCTGACCGGGGTCGCCGCAGCCGCCGCCGGGCTGATGCTCGCCACCGTCGCCAAAATGGCGCGGCCATTATTCAAAAACCGCGCCGTGGTCGCACCCGTGATTGCGGTCACGACCTTCGTCGCCATCGGCATTCTGCATTGGCCGCTGCCGCTCGTTCTGCTCGTCATCGTGCCGGTGAGCATCGGCGCCGCTTTTTGCGACGATGGGATGCGGCGATGAAATCCGAGAGCGGCTCACTGTTGACGCTGGCGGCGTTCTTCGCCGTAACATCGCTGTTCGCGGTCGGCGGCGGCAATTCGGCGATTCCGAATGCACCGCTACGCGGTCGACGTGCAACACTGGCTGTCCGACCGGCAGTTCGCCGATTCCTTCGCGCTGGCGCAGCTCACGCCAGGACCGAACCTGATCATCGTCACGCTGATCGGCTACCACGTCGCCGGCATTGCCGGCGCGGTGGTGGCGACGCTGGCGATGTGCGGCCCGACATCGGTGCTGGCCTTTGTCGTCGGCCGCGCCTCGGAGCGCTTCACCGGCGCCGCCTGGCATGGCGCGCTCAGTCGCGGCCTCATTCCGGTGACGCTCGGGCTGACCGCGGCGAGCGCCACCGTGATCGCCAGCGTCGCCGATTACAGCTGGGTGGCGGCGGCGATCACACTTGGCACCGCGTGCGTCGCATTGTTCATGCGCGTGCACCCGCTCTGGGCCTTCGCCGCCGCAGCGCTGCTCGGGCTCACCGGGCTGATTTGATCGATGTCGGGCTAAAGTGAAATGATTTTGGGTTGATTCGGTATTTTGCTTTAGCTTGTTGTTTGAGCATGATCTTTTCCGAAAACCGGTGTCCACTTTTCGGGATCATGCTTTGATCTTGCGCGCCGCCGCTTCAACCTTGCGCGTGCGCGGGTCTGCCCGCATGGTGGGGCCGCTTGATGAGCAGGAATGACAATGGCTGAGAGCGCGCGTCTGCAAGCAATGGCACAATCGATGTGGGATGCGCGGGCGCGCCGCCTGCCCTATCGCAATTTGCCTGACGAGTTGCGCCCCGCCTCGATCGCCGAGGCCTATGCCGCGCAGGAAGCCTATTATCTCCTCGCAGATACTACCTATGGCGCGGTCGCCGGCGCCAAGATCGCGACCACGACC
>JBAQBC010000044.1:0-1906 GCA_049286035.1 Xanthobacteraceae bacterium | reverse complement strand
CTGGAAGCCTCCGATCTCGGCGCGCTGCTTCTGTTCGACGACAACAATATCCGTTACGTCACCTCGACCAAGATCGGCGAATGGGCGCGCGACAAGCTCTCGCGCTGGACGCTGCTCCCGCGCGGCGGCGATCCGATCCTGTGGGATTTCGGCTCGGCCGCGGTCCATCACAAGCTCTATTCGCCGTGGCTCAAGCCGGAAAACTGCAAAGCCGGCTTGGTCGGTTTGCGCGGCACCGTCGATCCGGCCTTCGGCCTGATGAAACATCATGCCGAAGAGATGGCCTCGATCCTCAAAGCTGCCGGCGTCGCCAAAATGCCGATCGGCGTCGACATCATCGAGCCGCCGATGATGTTCGAACTGGAAAAGGCCGGATTGAAGGTCAAGGACGGCCAGCAGGTGATGCTGGAAGCGCGCGAGGTGAAATCGGCCGACGAGATCGCGCTCTTGAACCGCGCCGCGGCGATGGTCGACGGCGCCTATCAGCTGATCGACGAGGAGTTAAAGCCAGGCGTGCGCGAGAACGAGATCGTCGGCAAGGTCAACGAATTTCTTTATCGCCACGGTTCCGACGACGTCGAAGCGATCAACGCCATTTCCGGCGAGCGCTGCAATCCGCATCCGCACAATTTCACTGACCGCATGGTGCGGCCCGGCGATCAGGTGTTCTTCGACATCCTGCAATCGTTCATGGGCTATCGCACCTGCTATTACCGCACCTTCAATGTCGGCCGCGCCACGCCGGCGCAGCAGGATGCCTACAAGCTCTGCCGCGAATGGCTCGATAAGGCGATCGAGCTGATCAAGCCGGGTGTGACCACCGACAAGGTCTGCTCGGTGTGGCCCAAGGCGCCCGAATTCGGCTTCCCCGACGAGCTCTCGGCGTTCGGCCTGCAATTCGGCCACGGGCTTGGTTTGAACCTGCACGAACGGCCGATCATCAGCCGCGTGGTCTCGCTCGACCATCCGACCGTGATCAAGGAAGGCATGGTGTTCGCGCTCGAGACCTATTGCCCGGCGAAGGATGGTTACTCGGCTGCGCGCATCGAGGAGGAGGTCGTGGTCACCGACAAGGGCCACGCCATCATCTCGCTGTTCCCGGCCGAGCAATTGCCGATCGCCGCGAAGTATTGAGCGAAATCTTATTGTTTCCCGGGCGCAGCGCAGCACAAAGCGAAGCGAAGTGGTGCGCTGCAGACCCGGGATCTTTCCAAACGCCGAATTTGGGACGATCCCGGATCTGCGGTGCACCGCTGACGCGCTGCACCGCGTCCGGGAAACGCAATTAGTGACAACGCAATGACCTCCCCCTCACTCCCCAAAATCGGCGTCGCCGAACAGCTGGCGCAAAAGATCGCCACGCTGGACGCGGCGAAGCTGCCGCTAGCGGTGCGGCGCAAATGCGAGGAGCTCTTGATCGACGTGGTCGGGCTCGCCGTCACCGCGCGCAACGAAGATTATGTGAAGAGCGTCATCGCCGCCTGCGACGACGACGGGCCGTGCACCGCGATCGGGCACACGCGCATGCTCTCCGCCGTCGCCGCGGCTTTGGTCAACGGCACCGCGATTCACGGCGAGGATTTCGACGACACCTTTGAAGGCGGCCCAGTTCATGCCGGCGCCGTGATCGTGCCGGCAGTGCTCGCGGCTTGCGAGCGGCATAAGCGCGACGGACGCGCGGCGCTTCTTGGCATCGCGGTCGGCGTCGAGACGATGTGCCGCTTGAGTCTCGTTGCGCCGACGCTCACGCACAAAGCCGGATTTCATCCGACCGCGGTATTCGGCACGATGGGCGCGGCCGCCGGCGTCGGCGCCGCGCTCGGCCTTTCCCCGCGCCAGCTCGTCGATGCGCTCGGCAATGCCGGTTCCATGGCCGGCGGCATCATCGAATATCTCGCCGAAGGCG
>JBAQBC010000043.1:0-27902 GCA_049286035.1 Xanthobacteraceae bacterium | reverse complement strand
GCGCCGAGGAGCACTTCGGGGGAGGATATGGCAAAATCGGGCCGGTGATGCTCACCCAGCCCGATGCAGTACACGCCGACCTCGTCGGCAAGCACAGACTCATCAATCACATTCCGGATCACCTGAGCATGGGTCAGCACTTGCCCGTCAGGACCGGCCTGAATGTCGCCGAAGGTGTCAAGACCAAGTTCGATTTGTTGCGCCATCGCTCCGTCCATCGATGTCTGTTGTGATTACTCACCCGGCGCGTATTCGCTAGAACAGCGACCGCTACCTCGGCGGGGTTACACTGGCCTTAGGATCGGTTCAGATCAATTGCTGCTACACACCAAAACTCCAGACTGCAATTTTGGACAAAATCGGCTATTCATCGCGTTGAACGCAGTCGTCACTCGTGATTGGGCCGTTGGTTTCGAAGCCCCCGATTTTTTGGAGATTGTTATGCTCAGCGCGGAACAAAATGATCGCATCACCCGCGTTGGTCCCGACAAACCAGCCGGACAGGTGTTGCGGCGTTATTGGCAGCCGGCGGCGTTAGTCGACGAACTCAGCGGTAACCGGCCGATGAAGGCGGTAAAGCTCCTAGGGGAAGAGCTCGTGATCTTCCGCGACGACAAGGGCCGCTACGGGCTGCTCGGCCGGTCCTGTCCACATCGCGGCACCGATCTTGCCTACGGACGTCTCGAGGACGGCGGTTTGCGCTGCGCGTTCCACGGTTGGCTGTTCGACATCGAGGGCCAATGCCTGCAAACACCGGCCGAGCCGGCGGATAGCAATCTGTGTCGCAATATCCGGCACAAGGCCTATCCGGTGATCGAACGTAGCGGGATTTTGTTCGCCTATTTGGGACACGATGCGCCGCCGGAATTTCCGCGCTTCGATTGCTTCATTGCCCCGAATTCACACACCTTTGCTTTCAAGGGAAGGATCGAGTGTAACTGGCTTCAGTCGCTTGAAGTCGGGATTGATCCGGCGCACACATCTTTCTTGCATCGCTTTTTTCACGATGAGGATCCAAAACAAGGTTATGGCAAACTGTTTCGCGATACGTCGATCGATTCCGCGGTACCGATGACAAAAATCATGCGCGAGTTTCCGAGACCGCGTATCGACGTCGAGCCGACCGATTTTGGATTGCGCATCTTGGCGCTGCGTCAGATCGATGCGCAAAACACCCATATTCGCGTGACGAATTTGGTTTTTCCAAATGCTTTCGTCATTCCGATGAGCCGCGAAATGACGATCACGCAGTGGCACGTGCCGATCGACGATACCACGCATTATTGGTACGCCATCTTCACCAGCTTCGGAGCGCCCGTCGACAAGGACGAGATGCGGCGCCAGCGCCTGCAGCTCTATGAGTTGCCGGACTACGTGCCGCGCAAGAACAAGAACAACAATTACGGTTTCGATCCGCACGAGCAGGAGCACGAGACATATACCGGGATGGGCGCCGACATTAACGTTCACGATCAGTGGGCTTGTGAGTCCATGGGCCCGATCGCCGACCGCACCCAGGAGCACCTCGGTCAATCGGACCAAGCAATCACCGCGTATAGGCGGCTGTTGCGGGCCGCGCTCGATGCCGTGGAGAAGGGCGGCCCACCGCCAATCGCGTTCGATGCAACCGCGGCCAAGGCAATGACCGGGCCGCCAGCCATTGATGGTATCGGTCCGACCGACGACTGGCGCGGCTACTGGCAGCGAACCGATGCCAACAAGCGCAGCGCCGCCAGCTGGGCCGATTTGCTCTAAGCGCCGCGGGGCCGACAGGAAGCCGGGAAGCACATCGGGCAGCAGCATGTCCTCGCACAAACGCCGGTCGGTGGCTCGAAGCTTCGTCGATCGGTACGGCTTATGGAGCGAAGCGCAAGCCCGCGCCGCTGCGACCGTCGACAAAGCAATCGTTCAGAAGAACCTTGAGCTGGTGCGCTTTTCATTTCCCGATCAACACGGCGTCTTGCGTGGCAAAACGCTTGTTGCGGGGGAAGCATCGCAGGCGTTGCGCAACGGCGTCACAATGACCAGCACCTTGCTTGCCAAGGACACTGCGCATCGCACCGTTTTTCCCGTCTTTAATTCTGGCGCCGGGATAGGCGTACCGGAGATGGGCGGAGCCGGCAACTTTATCATGGTGGCCGATCCGCGAACCTTCCGCACCCTGCCATGGGCTGACAATACAGGCTGGGTGTTATGTGACTGTTATTTTGCCAACGGCAGGAAAGTCCCGATCGCAACCCGGCAGCTTTATTGCGACGCGCTTGCCAAACTTCAGAAGGCCGGTTTTGATTACGGCGCCGGCATCGAAATCGAGTTTCACCTCTTCAAGATCGAAGACGCGCGGCTTGGTGCCGATACGCTGAACTGGCCGGCGGAGCCGCCGCTGGTGAGCCACACGACGCATGGCTATCAATACCTGACGGAAGGCCGTTACGATCAGATCGCGCCCGTCCTTGACATCTTACGCAAGAACGTCGTTGCGCTAGGGCTACCGCTGCAATCGCTCGAAGTTGAATTCGGGCCTAGCCAATATGAATTCACCTTCGCTGCCGAAATCGGTGTTACCGCTGGCGACATCATGGTGCTGCTTCGCAGCGCGCTCAAACAGGTGGCGCGGCGTTATGGCTATCTTGTGAGCTTCATGTGCCGCCCGCGCCTGCCCAATACGCTTGCCAGCGGATGGCACCTGCACCAGTCGCTGCTTGAAACGAAATCGAGGGCCAACGCTTTCGTATCGCAGAATGAGAAAGACGTGCTGTCGCCGCTGGGACGCAAGTTTTTGGCGGGGCTATTAGCCAATGCCGACGCAAGTACAGCTTTCACCACGCCAACCATCAATGGCTACAAGCGCTATCAGGGCGTCAACACAATGGCTCCCATCCAAGCGGTTTGGGCCAAGGATAACCGCGGAGCCATGATCCGTGTCATAGGTGAGGCCGGGGATACTCGAACCCATCTGGAGAATCGCAGCGGCGAACCGCTGGCCAACCCGTATCTCTATATGGCTTCGCAAATTTACGCGGGCCTCGACGGAATAAATCGCAATCTCGACCCCGGCCCGCCGACCCAGGCGCCGTATCAAAAGAGCTCCGGACTTGCTCTACCCGGAACGCTTGAAGAGGCGCTTGCGGCATTACGCGCGAGCGCTTGTTTTCGTGCCGGATTTGGCGAAGACTTTGTGGACTATTACGCTGGCATGAAGGAAGCTGAGATCGACCGGTGTCGCAAGGAAACGACCAATAATCTAGAACAAGCCGACGTCAGCGAATGGGAGCACCGCGAGTACTTTGATATGCTCTGACGCACCGGCCGTTGCCCACCAAAGGAAGGGATTGAAATGAAAAGATTATGGATTGCGGCGGGGGCCGCACTGGCGCTGGTCTCGGGACCGGCATTGGCGCAGGACAAAGCCATCAAGATCGGTGTTATTTCAACATTCACCGGTCCACCCGCTGCGATCGGCAATGATATGAAGAATTCATTCGAACTCGGGCTCGATCATCATGGCCGCAAGCTCGGCGGCTTGCCGGTCGAAGTGATTTACGCGGACGACCAAACCAAGCCGGAAGTCGGGGTACAGAAAACCCAAGAGCTTATCGAATCCAACCACGTTGATTTCGTCGTGGGCTATATCTGGTCGAACGTACTGCTCGCGTCGCTCAAGCCATTGATCGATTCCAAGACCATGACGGTTGTGACCAATGCCGGCGCGTCGCAGTTTGCCGGCGAATTGTGTTCGCCGTACGCGTTTTCGACGTCATGGCAGAATGATCAGACGCCGGCAGCGGTCGGCCTCTACATGAACCAGAAGGGTGTAAAATCTGCCTTTCTGATCGGACCGAATTACGCCGCCGGAAAAGACATGCTGGCGGGTGTGCAGCAGACCTTCAAGGGTCAAATCGTCGGTCAGGAACTTACGCGCTGGCCCGATCAACTCGATTTTTCGGCCGAACTGTCAAAGGCGCGCGCCGCGAAGCCGGATGCGATCTTTGCTTTTTATCCGGGCGGCGCCGGCGTCCAATTTGTCACGCAATATGTCCAGGCTGGGCTGAAGGGACAAATTCCGCTGTACACGGCGTTTACCATCGACGATTTGTCGTTGCCGCGCTTGAAGGATCTTGCCGTCGGCGTCCCCGGCGCGCAGCAATGGGTCAACGACCTTCCCAATCCTGCCAATCGGAAATACGTCGCGGACTATAAAGCGAAATACAACGCGTCACCTTCTTTCTATGGCGCGCAGACCTATGATGCCGTGGGCTTGATCGATTCAGCAGTTACGGCTGTCAAAGGCGATCTCACCAATAAAGAAGGCATGCGTAAGGAGATGGAGAAAGCGAACTTCAAATCGGTCCGCGGCAATTTCAAGTTCGGCAACAATCACATCCCGATCCAAGATTTTTATTTACAGGATGCTGCAAAGAACCCTGATGGCAGCTATTCGCTTCATACCGTCGCGACCATCGTCAAGGATGATCAAGATCACTTCCACGATCGTTGTTCGATGAAATAAGCGCGCACCGCTTCTGACCATGCGGTCCGCTCGGTAGCCTCACAGCTGGCTTGAGCTCGCCGCGGCCTGACACGGCGGTGCGCTCAGGCCCACGATCCGCATCTGTTTCGACTGGATGGGCGTAGCGGGCGTACCCGCGCCGAAAACGGGGCGTAGACGAACGGCATAACTGCAAATCATGCTCTATTTCTTCGAGCAGTTTCTCAACGGTATCCAACTTGGAATGCTGCTGTTCCTGCTTGCGGCGGGGCTGACGCTGATCTTCGGCATCATGGATCTCGTCAATCTGGCGCACGGATCGCTATACATGCTCGGCGCCTATTTCGCCGCCACTTTTGCGGATTGGACCGACAGCTTCCTACTCGGCGCGCTGCTTGCGCTTGCCGCCACCGCTGTGGCCGGGATGCTGCTCGAAGTGATCGCGGTGCGGCGGCTATATGGCCGCAGTCATCTTGATCATGTGCTCGGCACGTTCGGCTTGCTGCTGTTCTTCAACGAACTGGTGCGGCTGATTTGGGGACCGGCCGGCATGACGCTGCCTTTGCCGAGTGAAATGCTCAATGCGGTCGAAGTGTTGCCGGGCCTGTTTTATCCCCTTTACCGCCTCGTGATTATCGGCGTTACGCTTGCTGTGGCGGCGCTGATGTATTTGCTGATCATGCGCACGCGTCTCGGCATGCTGATCCGCGCCGGCGCGTCCAATCGTGAAATGGTCGGCGCACTCGGCGTCAACATCAAGCTTCTTTACACGATGGTGTTTGGACTGGGCGCGGCGCTTGCCGGTTTCGCAGGCCTAATGCAGGCGCCGATCCTCACGGTCCAGATCGGGATGGGTGAAAACATTCTGATCGCCGCGTTTGTCGTGGTTACCATTGGCGGCATCGGCTCGATCCGCGGTGCTTTCGTGGCCGCCCTGCTTGTCGGATTAACGGATACCATCGGGCGCACCTTCGTCCCCGATGTGCTGCATGCTTTTTTGAGTGATAGCGCGTCCTCAAGTCTTGGCCGGGCGCTGTCTTCGATGATGATCTATTTGGTGATGGCGCTTGTGCTGATCGCACGCCCCGAAGGTCTTTTTCCGGCGGCAGGTAAATGAGCGCTACGGCCAAGCCGCCTGTTAAGACGGGCTGGTCACGCGGGATCGTCACTCCGCGCGTTGGGTTGAACATAGCCGTGATTGCCACCCTCGCGGTCGTGCCGGCCTATGCCGCGCTGACGGGCAATGCCTTTGCGCTGACTTTGTTCACGCGCGTCGTCATTCTGGCAATCGCCGCGCTGAGCCTCAACCTGATCATGGGATTTGGCGGAATGGTGAGCTTTGGCCATGCCGCCTATTTGGGTATCGGCGGTTATGCGGTTGGGATTCTGGCAAAAGAAGGCATCGGCTCCGGCTTTGTGCAGTGGCCGATCGCGGTTGGCGCTGCCGCACTCTACGCCCTCGTCGTTGGCGCGCTCAGTCTGCGCACGCGCGGCGTCTATTTCATCATGATCACATTGGCATTCGCGCAGATGATCTATTACATCGCCATTGGGCTCGATCGCTACGGCGGTGATGATGGCCTCACCATCTATCATCGTAGCGGGTTCGGCAGGCTGATCGATCTCAGCAATCGCACGGTATTCTACTATCTTTGTTTCGGGCTGCTGCTTGTCAGTGTTTATCTGGTCTGGCGTATTGTCAATTCGCGTTTTGGCATGGTCATTCAAGGTGCCCGATCGAATGAACGGCGGATGCGCGCGATCGGCTTTCCGACATTTCGATACCAACTCGTCTGTTTCGTGATCGCGGGAGCGATGTGTGGACTCGCCGGGGCGCTGCTTGCCAATCACACCGACTTTATCAGTCCGGCCATGATGCATTGGACGCGCTCGGGCGATCTCATCGTCATGGTGGTACTGGGCGGCATGCGGGCGATATTCGGCCCGCTAATCGGTGCGCTTACATTTTTGTTGCTGGAGGAGGGGCTTTCACGTGTTACCGATTATTCCAATCTGATCCTCGGGCCGTTCCTCCTTCTGGTAGCGATCTCGTGGCAAGGCGGTATCGACGGCTTGATCGCGGGGCGGCGCGGTGGCTGAGGTCCTTCTCGAAATCGACGACCTGACCAAGCGGTTCGGCGGCGTGGTCGCGGCCGACGGAATTTCGCTTGCGCTCGCGGCGGGCGAGCTGCATGCGATTATTGGTCCGAACGGTGCCGGTAAATCGACTCTGATTGGTCAATTAACCGGAGAGGTCGCGCCGGACGCCGGACGGATCCTTTTTGACGGCCAGGAAATCACGAATCTTCCGGTCTATCGGCGAAGCCAACTGGGTCTGGCGCGCTCCTTTCAGGTTACGACGCTGTTTCCGGACTTCACTGCGCTGGACAATGTTGCTGTTTCGGTACAGGCGCATAGCGGCCACTCGTTTCGCTTCTGGCGCAACGCGCGAAGCGAAATCGAATTGCGCGAACCGGCGCAAACTGCGCTTGCCCAAGTCGGCCTTGCAGAGCGCGCGGCCACTCTGGTCGCCGACCTCAGCCATGGCGAGCGGCGCCAGCTGGAAATCGCCATGGCGCTTGCCGGCAGACCGCGAATGCTGTTGCTCGATGAACCGATGGCCGGGATGGGGCCGGAGGAATCGGCCCGGCTCGTGGAACTGCTTCGGGCACTCAAGGGCGCCATAACGATCATGCTGATCGAGCACGATATCGATGCAGTGTTTGCTTTGGCCGATCGCATCAGCGTCCTGGTCTACGGCCGCATCATCGCGACCGGCGATCCGGCGGCGATTCGTTCCGATCCCGCTGTGCGCGAAGCTTACCTCGGTGAAGGCGCGACCGATGGCTGATACCTCGACTTCCCTTCTCGAATTGCGTGACGTGGAGACGAGTTACGGATTGAGCCGCGTGTTGTTCGGCTTGTCGCTCAATATCGGGCGCGGAGAGATGGTTTCGCTGCTCGGCCGTAACGGCATGGGCAAGACCACCACCGTGCGCTCGATCATGGGTTTGACCCCGCCGGCGGCTGGATCCATTCGCTTCGATGGTGACGAAATCTGCGGTCTTCCCGCCTATCGCATCGCCAAGCATGGTATCGGTCTGGTTCCTGAAGGGCGCCAGGTGTTCCCAAACCTTACCGCTCGCGAAAACCTGATCGCCACCGCGGCGAATTACGGGTCCGCCAGCGAACCGTGGACGCTGGAAAAAGTACTGGCGCTGTTCCCGCGGCTTGCCGAGCGTGCGGGCAGCATGGCCAATTTGCTCTCCGGAGGCGAACAGCAGATGCTCGCCATCGGCCGCTCGCTCATGACCAATCCGCGTCTCTTGATACTGGATGAGGCAACAGAAGGCTTAGCGCCGATGGTGCGCGACGAAATCTGGCGTTCGCTGGAGCGTCTGCGCGCCGGCGGCCAATCCATCCTTGTCATCGACAAGAATGTAAAAGCTCTAACCCGCATCGTTGATCGCCATTACATTATCGAGCGTGGGCGTGTGGTGTGGGTCGGCAATTCACAGGAATTGGCGCAGGCATCCGCTATTCAGCATCGATATTTGGGAGTTTGACGTCCAGCAAATTGTTCTCAAACGGCTCTCCTAAAAGGGGAGTCGCCACAGCGAGCAATTTACGCGATCTAGTTCAGGAAGATGACGCGCAAACTTCAACGAACGTCCGCGAGACCCGCCAATTGCTGCGAGGCGGCACTTGAGCCGAGCTCGGCGGCGCGTTGATACCATTGGCGCGCCTCGGCAAGATCCGGTGTCGCGCCAATCGCGCCGAGGTGCTGGAGCACAACGGGGTCAAACGTCGTTCCCAGGGCAAAGGCGCCTTCAGCGCTGCCCGCCTCGGCGGCGCGGCGAAGGAGCAGGCGCGCAGCGGCGAAATCGCCATTGGCGAGGAAATCGTTGCCGCGCTTGACCAGGATTGCGATCTCTTCGCTGTCAAGTCGCAAGGCCCGGCGATCATTCGCTTGCTGCGCCGGTGCGGGCGCCGTCGCCGAGGTTTCCGCAGCTGAGGGCGCTGTGATGGACATCGGCACAGACGTAACCACCTCTGTGTCGGCCATCGCGACGGCAACCGGCTGTGACTTGGCGACTGGGCTGAGCGCCTCTGCGGTCTGCGATGGAGTGGGCCGCAATTGCGATGGCTGCACGTCTACGACGTTGACATGTTTGCTCGCAATCGCCGGGGTGGAAGTGGTGATTTCGGTATTTTTCTTCACAGCGGAATAGGACGCGAGACCCCAAGCGACAAGCGCGGCCAGAGCGGTAACACTGCAGAGCCGTATCAAGAGTGGCCGGATTACTGCGATACCTTTGGATGACGGCTCCGGGATCAGGTCAGGGTCAAGGGCAAGCTGGCGCTGCAGCGTCAGCATGGCGCGGTCACCGCTGAATTTGGGTTTGAATTTTTTCGAGCTCATTTCAGCCGCCGCTACGGTGCTTGCCCGAGGCCGAGCCGTGGGTTCCGCGACCGCGAGAATGCGCTTGCGCGCCCAAGGCGGCGCGAAGATCAATGTGGGGTCGGTGTCGTCGTCGAGGTGTATCGGAGAACTCATGATCGCCTCCCATGCTTTCAAGCTCCGATGGCACAAGGAATCCGTCGACTGCCTCCAATCGTTGACAGTCGTTGGTTGCGGCGTGACGAATTCGTACGATAGCTGTCCCTTGGCGGCTTAGTTGCACACTGGCTCGCACTCAGAGCGGCCCACAGGATCGGGCCGTATTGGCGTGCAGACGTTCGCCGGACTTGGCGACGTTGATCTGGGCCGGTGTTGGCAGCCTACCGGCGCGCTCGGCAGAACGACTGAACCGCAGGGATTTTCCCGCAACCGGCAGAACCGCTGCCAATACGCCAATGACCTGAAGTGGCCGGTACGGCCGCTGCAAGCGTCCCCTCACAACACCCCCCGAGCGGCGGACCCCATGCCTTACGCGACACACACACAGTGGCGCGGCGGAGCCGCAACGTCCCACACTACCATCGCCGCGCTTGCTAACCGGACCCGTTATTATTGCCACACATGTCCCGCGCGAGCTTTTGGCAAAGATCGGCAAGCATTGGGGCAGCTCTATGTTATCGGTACGATCATTCCATGGCGCACGAGCCCTTTTCGCGCTTTCGTGCATTGGCGGGCGTTCATAGCCGCCCGAAATCGAGACGAAATTGCAGGCGCGGCTGCCTCGGAGGGTAAATGGCCTGAATTCCGTAGCTCGCGATCCGGCGGCGCTTTTACTACCCTTTTCGCCGGATCGCGCCGCCCGCGGTCAGCTGGCCGCGCCCGGAGCGTCTGGCAGTCTTTTCACGCTTTCGGAAATGATCTTGCTAAGCTGCATCACCTGCTGGCTTAAGGCTGCGTATTCTACGATCTCGCGATGGATGCGATCGCCGTCGGAATGGAGCTTTTCCCGTAAATCGCGCAAGTCGCCGATGAGCGTGTCGATTTCGCGTGTCGAGTTGCCGGAAACTCGGCGGAGCAAGCTGCTCAAACTGTTGGCAGTCGGATCGCCATTTGAATGATCGTCCTGGCGAAATACCGCGCCGCCATTTGCCAGCGTGCGCACGTTTTCATTGACGTCGAGATCCGTTGCTTTGAACTCCGCGGATGACTGAATCGGCTGTACATAACTCATGACACCACCCTGATGGCCGTTCGCTGTTCGCGCGGACGGTCCCCGTGTGGATGGCGACATGAAAATGTGACCACTTCGGGACTCGTCATTACTTCGAGTTTTAATTACCCCCGTTGAGCATACCTCGAGGCTTGCCGGGTTTGACTATTTTTTGACAATGTGTTGCCGCGAGGTCGTCTGAATCGACCATTTATGTAAATTCAGGATGGAAATGGGCGGGGCCAAAAGGGCATTCTGGAGCACTCATCAAAGCGTCGCGTGCCATGCTTGAATCGGGCGGCGGGGGCGATTTTTCGGCGGCAATCGTGAATGCGATTTTGCTTGCGCTGTGGGTAATTCTGCCGGCTTTGGCAGTTGCTTACGCGCGCCAGTCTTTGCTTGCACCACGGCGTCGGCCGGAATTCATGCTGAAGAGGTCCGAAAGGGGCGAGCTCAAACGCGCTGTTGAGCTCTATGGACAAGTTCGCCACCGGCTTGAGCAAATGCGCGAGGGCGATGAGCTCATAAACAGCTTTTGGCGTAGCGCGTTGGGGCGACACAATATCCCCGAACAAAATGAGGAACTGGAAGATCTCAAGGCTTACGCCCAGCATTTACAGGCGACGATCTCTCGCCTGAGAAGCCAACCGCTTTCACGGCTGAAATCCTGGATCAGCTGCAGAAGCGTGCAATACGCGTTGGGCTTCGCCATTGTGGTTTATTGCGTGAGCTTCATACTTCTGTGGCTGCTCGCGTTTACGGTTTCTGACCAGCCTGCCTGGATGCAAGAGTTTCAGGCGGATGCGAATGCTGGACCTGTCTGGTATCCGTTCGACGAACAATTTTTTGACGTCAATGCTGCGGCAATTGTGTTTTCAGGTATCGCCACACCGATCATCTACTTTATCAGGCGCTACAGTCTGCGCTGGCACTATAGCCTTGAGTTCTGCGTGTTCGCGGATCTGGCCGACATAGGACCGACCGAATCAGTCTACGAATCCGATATTGCCTCCGCTGACGATTTTGCTGCGGCGATCGACGGCATCGAGAACGATGAAGATTGGATTCGCATTCTTGGAGTTTCCGCGTCAGCTACGATCGAAGAGGTTAAAGTAGCCTACAAAACACTGATCAAACAAAACCACCCCGATCGGGTGCAGGGCATGTCGCAAGCCTTCAAGAAGCTGGCCGAAATTGAAACCAAGAAAATCAACGCGGCCTATCGCCAAGCCTTGAGCGTGGCATCGCCTGCTTAATCCATTCTCGTCCCGCCTGTGTGGCGCTGGCCGCAACTGAGCGACGATTCAGAGTTTTCAAACTCTGATTGAGTTTCAACACGCTTTCGGCTCCATTAGACGAGGAAATGTGCGGGGAGCTGAGAGCGGAGACCTCGTTTGTCACCGCGTCGATTGGATGACACCGGATATTGCCAAAATAGTTGCGGCGCACCGGCAAGGCGTGATCGCGCCAACCGACACAATCCGGCAGTGCTACGAACGCATTCGCTCCATCGATGATCCGGGAATATTCATCAGCTTGCGAGACGAAGCCGCCGTTTTCGTGGAAACTCAATCGCTCTCCGTTGGAAGAACCCGCGGGCCGTTGTTCGGCTTGCCGGTGGCGGTGAAAGACAATATCGACGTGGCTGGTCTGCCGACCACCGCGGCATGCCCGGCATTTGCGTATTCGGCCACGCATGACGCGATGGCTGTGGCTAGGCTCAGGGCTGCGGGCGCAATCGTCATTGGCAAGACAAACCTCGACCAATTTGCCACCGGATTGGTCGGTACACGCACCCCCTATCCGGTGCCGCGCAACCCGTTGCGGAGCGATCTTATTCCCGGCGGATCGAGTTCGGGATCAGCTGTCGCTGTCGCTAGGGGCATCGTGCCGATTGCGCTCGGGACCGACACTGCGGGATCGGGCAGGGTGCCGGCGATGTTCAACAACGTCGTCGGATTGAAGCCGAGCCCTGGCATGGTGTCGGCCCGCGGCGTCGTCCCGGCCTGCCGCTCGCTCGATTGCGTCACAATTTTTGCGCTTACCGTCGAAGACGCTTGGATCGCGCTGACGGTCGTGGCTGGTTATGATGACGCTGATCCGTACTCACGCGCCGTGCCGATCGGCACGATTCGTTCGGAGGCGAAGGCGGCCAAGCTCGGCGTGCCGCGGAAGCGACAGCGCGAATTTTTCAGCGATGCGCGTGCGGCAGCTGATTACGATCAAGCGCTGGCCCGGTTGAACCGCCTCGGATGCACGATCGCCGAGATCGACATGACGCCGTTCTACGATACCGCGCGATTGCTCTACGAGGGTCCATGGCTTGCCGAGCGTTACATCGCCGCTCGGCGGGTTATCGAAAACGACCCGGCTGCCCTTCATCCGATCACCCGCCAGATCATCGCCAAAGGTGCCGCATTGACCGCGACTGAGGCATTTGAGGCTTTCTATCGCCTTGAAGAATTACGAAAGATCGCGGCCAATACGTTTGCGGATGTGGATGGATTGGCGCTTCCAACTGCGCCCACCGTTTACACCTGCGAGCAAGTTCTGGCTGACCCAATCAACCTCAATTCACGCCTTGGCACCTACACGAACTTCGTGAATCTGTTGGGACTATGCGGTGTCGCCGTGCCAGCGGCGCTGCACGCCGACGGAACGCCGTTTGGTATCACTCTTCTCGCGCCAGCCGGCGCCGATGCAGTGGTTGCTTCGATTGCGCAGCGATTTCAGGCGGACAGCGGGCTCGTTCCGGGAGCGTTCGGCAGAGCCAAAACCGGCGGCCTCGACAACTGACTGAGTGCAACATTTCTTGTCACGTTGCCCGCTAAATATGCAGACAGCGACCGAAACGTCTGAATATCCAGTTCTTCTGCTGGCACGATCCTTGCTGATTTCTTCGTGAACAGCAAAGGAGGCCTGCCATGATCCGGCGCCGCGATCTAATCATCGGCGCGGGGGCAGCTGTGGTTGCCGCTCCCGGCATTGCCTATGCTGAAGAACCCATCGTCATCAAGATGGGCGCGCTGAAGCTCATTCACTCGATCGCGCCCTATTTCTACGACAGGTTCACGCCGTCTGGTTACCAGGTCCAGGTGATCCCGTTCGAAAGCCCCGCCGACGGCAAGAATGCGGTTGTCACGAAATCAGTCGACTTTGGCATGTTCGGCATTGCAGCCGCAACGCTTGGCGCCGCCGCAGGCGAGCCGATTGTCGTTATCGCCAGCGCCTGCAACAAAGGAATGGCGGTGATCGCGGCCAAAGACTCCGGCATCGGTTCGATCAAGGACCTGAAGAGCAAGCGGGTCGGAATCTGGCCCGGCTCGACCCAGGAGGTGTTTATCCTCGAACGGTTGCGCATGGAAGGAATGTCGATCGCCGACATCACCCCGGTGCGGGTGTTTTTTAGCGACATGCATCTCGCACTCGCGCACGGGGATATCGACGCTTATGTCGGCGCCGAACCGGGCCCAAGCGTGAGCTTGGCCAGCGGCGTCGGCAAGCTCGTCGAATATCCATATGGCACGGCCATGGGCGCGCTGAACATGGTGTTCGGTGCACACCGCGACACTCTCAAATCCAACCCGAAACTCACCACCGTAATTCTCGACATTCATCGCCAGGCATCGGATTACGCCATGAAGAACCCCGACGAAATGGTGAAGATGGCGGTGACGAAGCTCGGCCAGAAGCAGGAGGCGATTGCGTACTCGGTGCCAAATGTAGAACTGACGTGGCGGTTCGGACCGACCGAGATCAAGGAGGCCGAAACTTACGCCGAGCACATGCTTGCATTGCATCAGATTAAACAGCTACCGGAATTCGCAACCTTCTTCGACACTCATTTCGTGGAGGCAATGGAGAAGAAAGTGTGAGCGCGTCGCTCGACGCGATATCGCCAGGAGCACTGACTTCGCTGCCGGTGGCCGAGCCTGCCCAGCCACGCCGCTTCGCGCCGCTGCGGCGCCTACGCGACCCGGCGCTCGCAATCATTTTTCCGACGCTGGTGTTGGTGTTCTGGCACCTGGCAACCTATGGACGGAAATATAGCCTTATTCCGCCGCCGACCGAGGTTGCACGCGCGCTGTACGACTTGGCATTCGGCGGTATTTACGATGACGCCTACAGCCGAACGCTGCATGTGCACTTGTTGGCCTCGCTCAGTCGCGTTTATGGCGGTTTCGTCATCGCGGCGATACTGGCGTTACCGCTCGGACTGATGATCGGACGCCTGTCGATCATGCGGCGGTTGCTGGATCCGACGCTACAGGTCTTGCGTCCGATTCCGGTCACCGCCTGGCTGCCGTTGTCGATGATCATCTTTGGGTTGGGCCCGCGCTCCGCGTTTTTTCTAGTGTGCCTGGGCGCGTTTTATCCGATCCTCATCAATACGATCTTCGGCGTGCGTTCTGTCGACCTGCGCTTGTTCGAAGCGGCCAGCATGCTGGGTTGCCGCAGCACCGCTCAATTCCATCGAGTGGTGCTTCCCGCCAGCCTACCGGCGATCTTCACCGGGCTGCGGCTTGGACTTGGTTTCGCCTGGGTTGTGATTGTCGTCGGCGAAATGACGGGCGTGCCGACCGGTCTAGGCGCGATCATTATGGAAGCACGTCAATTGTCGCGAACGGAGATCGTGATTTGCGGCATGATCGTCATCGGCATCGCCGGGTTTATTTCCGACCGCATAGTCCTGTTGCTTGGGAAACGACTCTTACAATGGAGTCCAAACTTTGCCTGACGGCAACGGTCCGCTCCTGGAACTACGCGGGGTGTGCAAAGAATTTGCGCTGCCGGGTCGGCGCGTCGAAGCGCTCCGTGAGGCTAATCTGCGGGTCAGCAAGGGCGAATTCGTCTGCCTGATCGGAGCCTCCGGGTGCGGAAAATCGACCTTGCTGCGGATCGTAGCGGGTTTCGAGACCACCACGCGCGGGCAGGCATTGATGTCGGGCGCACCGATCGCTGGGCCCGGACCGGAACGCGGTATGGTGTTCCAGGATTACGGTCTGTTTCCCTGGCTTACGGTTCGCCGCAATATTGCCTTTGGCCCGATCTCACGACGACGGCCGAAAGCGGAGGTGGAAAGCACCGTTGATCGATTTCTTAAGCTCGTGGGGCTGCAACGATTCGCCGATGCTTATCCGCATCAATTGTCGGGCGGCATGAAACAACGGGTCGCCATCGCGCGGGTTCTCGCCAACGATGCTAAAGTCGTCCTGATGGATGAACCATTCGGCGCACTCGACGCAATGACGCGTGAGCACCTCCAAGACGAACTGCTGGAGATCTGGGAGCGCACCGGGCTCACGGTTTTGTTCGTCACGCATTCGATTGAGGAGGCCGTGTTCCTCGCTGACCGCATTGTCGTGATGTCTCCGGGTCCCGGCCGGATCGAAAGTGAGGTCGCCGTGTTGCTACCGCGGCCGCGCGACGTAGTAGCGCCAGATTTCAATGAAATACGCCGACAGCTGGCGCTGAGACTGCATAGCCATCAGCCTCGCAAGGCGGCTTGACGGGTGAACGCCAATCGCGCTTCGGATCTGTCATGGATTCGATCATCTGGCGAGGCATGACTCGGCGCGAGTTGGATGGCGCCTATAACAACAGCGCAGCGGTCAAAAGCAGCGCTGAAAAGCTTGCCGAATGGTCCGCACGCAGTGAGCGGATCCGGTCACGACCTGGTGCTTTTCTGGATTTTCGATACGGGCCGCGGCCGCGAAATCGGGTTGATGTTTTTCAATGCGGCCGTGCCCAAGCTCCCTTGTTTGTCTTTATCCATGGCGGCTATTGGCAGCGAAACTCAAAGGAGATATTCGCCTGCATAGCAGAGGGTCCGCTGGCAAATGGGTTTGATGCCGCGTTGGTCGGTTACACGCTTGCCCCCGAAGCGACGTTGACTGAAATCGTCGGCGAGGTACGAAGGGCGGTTCGCTGGCTCCGGGTAGATGGGCCGCGGCTCGGCATCGCCGCGAAAAAAATCGTGCTATCCGGCTGGTCGGCCGGCGGGCACTTGACTGCTACCGCGCTTGCCGAAGCGGATGCTGGGCTCGCCATCAGCGGCATTTTCGACCTGGAACCGTGCCGGCTCAATTATCTGAACGATAAACTTCAGCTTTCGCTGGAGGAGCAAATCGCACTGAGCCCGATCCGGCAACTGCCCGCCACCGCTTCGCCGCTGGTAATCGCGTTCGGCACCGGCGAATTGCCGGAATTGCAAAGACAGTCGCGTGACTATCATTCCGCTCGCAAGGAAGTCGGACTGCCGTCCGAACAGATGCCGCTCATCGGACACGATCATTTTTCAATTCTGGAAGAACTCGCCAGTCCGGACGGCAAACTTGCCGCGTGCGTGTCTCGGCTGGTGGCCTGACGCGCCAGCCCACAAGCCTCTCACGCGATGCCTTTGAGCGATGTCCCACCGTCAAGCGTGAGCACTTGTCCCGCGAGCGCGTCGTTTTCGGCAATAAAAATTACAGCGTGAGCAACCTCTTCAGGTCGGACAAAGCGTCCAATCAACGTCGCGCGCGCACAAGCCTCTTTGCTCTCGTTTGATGCGCCCGCCCAAGCCGGCGTTTCGGTGTAGCCGGGCGCAACCGCGTTGACGAGGATCTGCGGAGCAGCCGATTTGCTCAACGTCGAAGTGACATTAGCCAGGGCCGCTTTGAAGGCGGAGTATTGCAGATATTCCGGATCGCCGGTAGCGAGATTTCCATAAATCGAGGTGATATTTATAATCTTGCGCAAGTGCGGCGATGGCATCGCGACAAATTCGCCACTCGTACGCATCGCCGACAGCAAAATATTTTTATATTCGTACTCCCATATAGAGTCCTCGTTGAGGTCCCCCGACCGCACTTCGCCGGCATTGTTGATCAGGACATCAACCGTGGACGTTGTTCGTTTGATTTCATCAAATAGCAATTTTATTGCGTCGGATTCCATGAGGTCGGCTTGGTAGAGGCGGCCACTTGAAACTTTCTCAACGCCCTTGAGCGTTTCCTGCGCGCCGACTTTATTCCTTCCATAGTGCACGAGCACATGCGCGTGTTTCTGGGCGAAAGCCAGGGCGATCGCCTTGCCGATGCCGCTCGAAGCGCCGGTCACCAATACGATTTTTCCCCGCAGGTCCATGTGTCATCATAATTCGAACTCCCGGCGCACGAAAATGGGGCGCACGACGCAAACGCCCGTCGCCTGTGTGCCGAGGCCTGTACGGCGTGCTGCGTGCCGTGGCGAAAACACCGCAAGCGCGCGGGTTACTGGGTGCGAAGCAAAAGGTTAAAGCAGCGTCCGATTCGCTAGATCGCATGTGAAACTATTAAGACTTCCACTTCCTTTCGGCCTAAGCAGTAGACGCTTTGTTTCGCTTGCACTCCCTTTTTGTTCGCCGATTTCACAGAATACAAACGTCAGATTCCGGCAAAAAGCTTGCCACAAGAGGCGTCGTCCCGCAGATGCAGATTAATCACAGCAGTTACGTTCTGATTTAACCTTGCTCCGGCACGGCGGGATTGCGGGGTTGGAAGGTTTCGGATGTCCGCTTAAAGCTTGCAATACCAATAATGCCGACGCCATAGCGATCCGGTTCTGATATAGGCGCCAAATCTGTTGCGTAGCAGAAATTGTTTTCTGGCGCTGTCATATTCGATCTTGGAAGCGACGCGGCAGTGATCAGCGGGAGGCTGTGCCGCATTTGCGGATGAACAGAGAACCGCCAAGATTGTTGTAACGACCGCGAACGACCTTGCGGCCGCCGTGCTATTCTTCAGCGTGCACAATCGTCCACCGTTCATTGCTCCAGCCCGCCCAATCAGCCACATCATGTCAATCAAAGCTGTAAATGATACGACCAGTCAATGTAAGGCGGACGACATTTAATCCGTCATCGCTTTAGCCTTCCAACCAAAGGAATCGGACTAATGGCCTTCTACATTTGCACCGCCTGCGGCACGCAGCATGCCGAGAGCGAGCAGCCACCTATTCATTGCGTGATTTGTGAAGAAGAGCGGCAATATATTCCCGCGCGAGGGCAAACGTGGACCACGCTTAACGCGCTGCGGCAAAGCCATACCAATACATTCCGCGAATACGAAAAAGGCATTATCGGCATCGGTTCGATTCTTGCATTCGCCATTGGCCAGCGCGCGCTGCTCGTACGCACTGAACACGGCAATATCCTGTGGGATTGCATCGCCACGCTTGATGACGCGACCGTGACGATGATCGAAGGACTCGGTGGCATCGATGCCATCGCGATCTCGCATCCGCATTTCTATACGACGATGGTGGAATGGGCCCGTGCGTTCACCGCGCGCATTCACCTGCATGCCGCCGACAAGCGGTGGATCATGCGGAGCGATCCCGCCATCGAGCTATGGGACGGCGAAACCAAGGCGCTGTGGGATGGGGTCACGTTGGTCCGTTGCGGTGGTCATTTTGAAGGGGGCGCGGTTCTGCACTGGGCGGGCGGGGCAGGGGGCCGCGGGGTCGTTTGCTCCGGCGATATTCTTACCGTCGCAACCGATCGCAAATGGCTGTCATTTATGCGCAGCTACCCGAATTTCATTCCCTTGTCGGCGCGCGCAGTTCATAAAATCGGCGCGGCGTTAAAGCCGTTCGCGTTCGAGACCATCTATGGTCACTATTTCGATCGCGTTATCGCCAAGGACGGCAAAGCCGTGCTGGAGGCCTCCGTCGCGCGTTACGTGGCGGCGATCGAAGGCAAGCGGGGCTATGAATGAGCGGTTGACTAGGGTCATGCCGTCTTTCCTGCGAGCTGCCGGATCCGTTGCGCATCGAACAAGACCGCTGTTATTCATCTGATCAGTGTGGTGGCCTGGTCAATGATTGCTTGCGGCAAGGTGATGCCGAGAGATTTTGCGCTCCTGAGGTTGACGATCATTTCCACCGCGGTTGATTGATAGATCGGCAAGTCGGCCGGCGCCGCGCCGGCCAGAATCAAACCGGTGTAGGCGCCGGCTTGGTGATACAGCTCCGCAAGTCTGGTGCCGTAGCTCATCAGACCACCGGCGGCGGCAAAAGCAGTTCCCTGGAAAATCGCAGGAGTACTGTGGCGGGCCGCCAACGAGCCAAGTTCAGCACTTGCGCCGAGAAAAAACTCATCGTCGGCGATGACGAGGCCGCCTGCTCGCGATTGGACGAGTTCAGCAAAGACATTGCTCAAGTCACGTCCGGTACTTGCCCGGATGGGCTTTATCTGCACGCCGACTTTCTGAGCGGACGCAAGTGCATCGTTGATTTGGGCATCCCGGTTTGAATTCTCAGGATTGAGAAGAAATCCAAGCCCAGATGCGGTTGGAATTGCCGCGTACAGCAACTCCAAACGCTTCTGTTCTCGCCCGGCGGCCATGCCGGCCACGCCGGTCATATTTGCCCCGGGATGGTTCAGGCTTGCGACAAGTCCGATCTCGATTGGATTTGCACTGACCGCAAAAACGACCGGGATTTTTGTGGTCGCAGCTTTGGCGGCTAGCGCTGCTGGATTCCCCAAGGCGGTTATCAAAGCAACCCGGCGATTGACTAGGTCGGCAGCAAGTTCTGACAGTCGCGCATAATCGCCTTCTGCCGAGTGATATTCGACCGTCAGGTTTTGGTTTCTGAAGAAGCCTTCGACCTTCAGTCCCTCGTAAAAGGCCGAAAGTTTTAACGCCGTCGCGGCTGAACTATCCAGAATGCCAATGACCGGTGCGAGTGTTTGTTGGGCCTTGAGGTGCCGCGGCAACATCGCCGCCCCGACTGCGGCAATGGCCGTCCGTCGTGCGAATCTCCCCGTCATTCGATCGTTTGATCAATAACGGTGATCATCACGACTGGCGCTCCAAATCGGGCGAACACGGGTTTTAGGATTAGCGAGCGGGTCGAATCCGACAATAGGCTCGACCGGTAATCAATCAATGGCCAGCACCCTCATGACGGCGAAGGCGATTGGCGGAAGGGGTGTCCCCCCACAGTTACAAAAAGTATTGTGTTTTCAATGTATTAATTCGACATGTTACCACTCCCCCACAAGTCATCCCACGAGGCCAATAAACATCAGCAAGGATGTAGGAGGATAGGGGATAGGAATGTCTGTTTTGGGTCGCATTGCATCAGTTTGCTTACCCGGTAGGGCGGGCAGAGCATGTCGCTCTGCCCCTCATTTCAGATGTCAACTTGTTCGGCAATTGTAAGCGCATCATGCACTTCAATGCCGAGGTAGCGAGCCGTGCTCTCGATCTTCCTGTGACCAAGAAGAAGCTGGACGGCTCTTAAATTGCCGGTGCGGCGATAGATTAGCGTCGCTTTGGTTCGACGAAGAGAGTGGGTCCCGAAGTTGTGCGGGTCCAAGCCAATGCTGGCGACCCATTCGGAAACGAGGCGTGTCGTTATACTCCGCTTTGTGCTGCGCCGCCCGGCGAACAAAAATTCACCGGGCTTTTTGCCGGCGGCCGTTAAATAATCGTCGACCGTTTGCCTGGTTTGTTCTGTTAGCTCGAACTTGACAGACTGGCCGGTTTTCCTCTGAGAGCGTGTTCGGGCACGGGCGACCGTGACGGTCTCCTCCCGCCCGAGCGCGTGCTCAGCTAGCGCCGACGTCGAGCAGCACCTTGCCGCCGCGTTCCACATGGGCCACGGCGTCCTTGATGGCCGATAAGGGATAGGTCGCGGCCACTGGGGCATAAAGCCGACCCGATCGGACCAATTCGGCTGCCTCGACGACGACAGGCCGAATCTTTGCCGCGTGCTCCGTGTCGCTCAGGAAGAACCCACGCACCGAAATCCGTTTGAAGATCAGCACTGTGGCGCTGATCGAAATGGGCGCCTTGCCCAGCGCGGAATAGGCCACGATCGTACCGTCGCGGCCGAGCAGATTGGTCAGGGTCGCAGCGGAGGGGCCGCCGACGCCGTCGATAGCGAGGCGAGGGGCGGCCGTTCCGAGAGCGGCCTTCACCAGGTTCAGACCTTCGGGTGTATCCACGACCACCAGATCGCCGCCCCGCGCTTTCAACTCGTCGATCAATTCCGGTCGTCGGACCAGATTGATCGTCTTGAAGCCACGCGCTTTGGCAAAGGCGATGACCGCGCGACCGACGCCCGAATTGGCGGCATCTTGGACGACCCAGTCGCCGGCCGCGAGGTTGACGAACTCACTCAGCAGCAGCGCAGCGGTCGGCGGATTGATGGTGAGCATGGCGAGCTGCTGCGGATCGACATCGGTGGGCAGTGCGAATAGCCCTTCCGCGGGTACGACGATCCGCTCGGCCCAGGAAAAGGCATAGAGTGGGGTCAGGACGCGATCGCCGACCGTGACATTTTCCACGCCTGGACCGACGGCCAGGATTCGGCCCACGCCCTCGTTGCCAATGACGCTCGGCAGGTTCGGGCGAAGCGGGTAGTTGCCACGGACCACCAGCAGGTCGCTGAGATCGATCGGGGAGAATTCGACGGCGATCAGGACTTCGCCGGGGACTGGCGACGGGGGTTCCCCGATCCGGACGAATTCGAGACACTCGACGGGATTGCCGAAGGCGGTGAGGTGGACGGCACGCATGGGAGCTTCCTTCTTGCTTTCGCTGGTAGGCCTTCAATGCTCTACGCTTTCGACCGGCGGCGTGATCAGGATCGGGCGAAGGCGGGCGCCGTCCACAGCATCAGAAGCGGATTTCAGCGTCGTCGTGATCGATGTTTGCTTTACCCCCGAAGGTCAGAGAGCTGTCGATTTGTGCGAGCAGCAACGCAGTTACCGGTTTCCGGCCGCTAGAAGCTCCTGTTTGGCTGCGTCGAGGATTTCATTGGACAGGGCCGGGTCATCCACGGCCCTCGCGAGCATCAAGGCACCCACTAATTCAGCTACTGCGGCGACCGCCTTGCGCCGTCGGCCCGATTTCGACCGGCCCGGAACGGCCTTAGCAATGATTTCGATCAGCGGTTCGAGACCGCGTGCAAATGCCGACCGAACCGGCTTGCCGCACCGCGCGGCCTCCGCGCTCAACGCCGCGAAGGCGCAACCGTGGCCCGGATCGTCGCGATGGCGCGGCGAGAGATAATGCTCAAGAAGGGCTGCGTAGGGATTCTTTGGCGCCCCCGCAGTGACATTGGTCCAATTCATGGCGGCACGTGCCATTGCACGCTGGCTCGCTTGCGCGACCAGATCGTCTTTGGATTCGAAATGCCCGTAGAAGCCGCCATGGGTCAGCTCGGCCGCCTTCATGATCTCGGCGACGCCGATGCCGTCAAACCCCTTTTCGCGGAACAAGGCCCCGGCCGCATCGATGATGCGTTCGCGATTTTCTGCGGCTTTCTGTCGGCTCACGCGCATTGACACTCCTTTTCGCGCACCCCAGCCATGCAGGCGGACAACGACAACTTGACAAAATATATGATGATCATCATCAATACGCAAGCGTTAATGATGGGCATCATCTAACCCTACGTCAGTCAGGGAAAACCGCAATGGCGTCCACCGCGCTTGCCGCCGTCCTGTCCCGCCGCGACATCCATTACGGATGGGTCGTGGTCGGGGTGACGTTCCTCACGCTCCTGGTCACCGCTGGGGCGATGGGCACGCCCGGCGTGCTGATCGTGCCGCTCGAAAAGGAATTCGGCTGGGACAACGCGCAAATCTCCTCGGCGTTGGCGATCCGCATCATGCTGTTTGGCTTGTTCGGCCCGTTCGCCGCGGCCTTCATGAACCGCTTTGGCGTCCGCCGCGTCATCATGTTCGCCATGGCGCTGATCGCGAGCGGGTTGCTTGCCTCACTCGCGATGACCCAGGTGTGGCAGCTCATTTTGCTGTGGGGCATCGTGGTCGGCATCGGCACCGGACTGACCGCAATGGTACTGGCGGCGACGGTGGCGACCCGTTGGTTCAATCACCGCCGCGGCGTCGTCCTGGGCATGCTGGCTGCGAGCAGTGCCACCGGTCAGTTGGTGTTTCTGCCTTTGATCGCCGAACTCACCACCCGCTTCGGCTGGCGCGCGGCGCTCATTTTCGTCTCCGGCATGTTGGTCTTCGTCGCCCTTGTCGCGTCGCTATTGATGCACGACCGGCCGAGCGACCTCAATCTGCCGCTCTATGGCGAGAGCAAGATCACGCCGCGGCCGGCTGAAGGAGTGGGGCTCATCTCCTTACTGATGGCGCCCATCATTGTGCTCAAGGATGCGGCGCGCGCCCCGATCTTCTGGGTGCTGTTCGGCACGTTCTTCGTCTGCGGCTGCAGCACCAACGGCCTGATCCAGACCCACTTCATCACGCTGTGCCACGACTATGGTTTGCCGGCGGTGACCGCGGCGAGCGTGCTCGCGATGATGGGTTTGTTCGATTTCTTCGGCACCATCGGTTCGGGCTGGCTGTCCGACCGCTTCGACAATCGCTGGCTGTTGTTCTGGTATTACGGGCTGCGCGGCCTTTCGCTTATCTACCTGCCCTTCACCGATTTCACGTTCTACGGCCTTTCACTGTTCGCCGTGTTCTACGGTCTCGATTGGATCGCCACCGTACCGCCGACCGTCAAACTGACGGCCGACCGCTTCGGCCCGGAGAAGGCCGGCATGGTGTTCGGGTGGGTGTTCGCCGGCCATCAGATCGGTGCTGCCAGTGCGGCGTTCGGCGCCGGTCTGGTACGTACGGAATATTCGACTTATCTCCCGGCCTTCTTCGTCGCCGGTGCGCTCTGCCTCATCGCAGCGGCATTTGTTCTGACAGTGCGAAAGCCGTCGGCGCGGGGAATCGCGCCTCCTACGATCGGTCGCAGCCTCGGCGGCGAATACAAAGTACCGGCATGATGGAGAAAAACAATGGAAGAATTCTTGGATTGGCTGCGCAACCAAAACAGCGGTGTGCGAATGTTTTCGCAGTTTTGCGAAAAGGCGCTGGCGCTCTGTGGAAGAGAGCCTCAGCACGCCGCGATGGCGCGACTGCTCGCCAACCTCGCTGATAATTTCTCCGAAGCATAGGCATCCTCCATGGCTCTTCGTTTCTGGTTTTGCGCCACGATCACGACCATCAGCGCGCTTGTGAGCGCCGGCTTCTCGGTCGTCGGCCTGCTCGGACCGTCTGGCAGCGACATCTTCGCTCGCTACGCCACTTCGCGCAGCATCGCCCTGCTCGTCGCCGCGCTGCCCGAATGTCTGCTTTTGACCCATCTCGGACATGAGCGTCCGATTTTGCTGTGACGCACAACGCATCTCCCTTTCAACGATGTGGTAAGGTGTCTTCCTCGGCCTGAGGGGAGCCATGAGGCGCCGCGAGTTCATCACGCTTCTCGGCGGTGCTGCGGCTGGGTGGCCAACTGTGGCGCGGGCGCAGCAGCCGGCGATTCCGGTGATCGGGTTTCTTAACAGCAGGGCGCCCAGCGAGAACCCAGCCATTTTGGCGGCGTTCCGTCGCGGCTTTGAAGAGGCCGGCTATGTAAAGGGCCGGAACGTCGCCGTTGAATACCGCTGGGCGGACGGCCAATACGATCGACTACCGGCGTTGGCGGCTGATCTGGTTGGCCGCCAAGTGGCCGCGATCGTCGCGAATGGCCCTGCCGTGCAAACAGCAAAGTCAGCAACCTCGGCCCTGCCGATCGTCTTCGTGGTAGGCTTCGATCCGCTCGCTTTCGGACTTGTCGACAGCCTCAGCCGACCAGGCGGCAATCTCACCGGTGTGAGCGTCTTGGACGTGGAGATCGGGGCGAAGCGGCTAGAGCTGCTGCACGAGTTGGTCCCCACGGCGACTATAATTGCTTTACTCGTCAACCCGACCACTCCCGCTGCCGAAACTGTAACGAGAGAGGCGCAGGCAGCGGCCCGCGGCCTCGGGCTGCAACTCCATGTCCTGCATGCGAGCAGCGACCGCGATTTCGATACAGTCTTTGCAACGGTAGCCCAACTGCGGGCAGGCGCGCTCGTGATCGGCGCCGATCCATTTTTCACAAGCCGCAGTCAACAGCTCGCCAAGCTGACGGTCGATCACGCGGTGCCTGCGATCTACGAGTTCCGCGAGTTTGCTGCAGCCGGCGGCCTCATAAGCTACGGAACTAGCATTGTCGACGCATACCGGCTGGCCGGCGTCTACACCGGCCGTATCCTCAAAGGCGAAAAGCCTTCCGACCTGCCGGTGCAGCGGGCGACGAAAGTCGAACTGATCCTAAACCTCAAGACAGCCAAGGCGCTCGGTATTGCCGTTCCATTGCCACTGGTTGGCCGCGCCGACGAAGTGATCGAATAAGCAGCAAATTGCTGCAACGCCAATGGTCGCATGTTGGCCCGAAGCTGCCTTGCGAGCAGCGCCGCCCAATGTCTGGCATCGAGGGATGGAACGGACTCGTCGTTGATAAGCCGCTAGGTCGTAAAGAGCACGCCATCGCCGCGTTTCTGCACGCGGACCTTGTTCGGCAGATGTTCTTCGTCGAGGCCGCACGCGGCCGCGAACGCAAGCACATTGATTCGGACGAGGATGGCGCCTCGGTTGGTGGCCTCATTCATTACTGGCGCGCGGCCTCGGCATCCGAGCGGCCCTTTAAGCCCGCGCGGGAAAATCTCAATCTGGTCTGCCAAGTCTTGGTTGCTTTCGGGGAAAGAACAGACGGCACACTGAACGTCACCGTTCCCTCATCCAAATCGAATTTTTCCTGCATTAGCGGGGGCGCGTGAGTGAAGCCGCTGGCCGGACCCTGGGCTGTGTAGCGGGAGAGTTTGTTTGATCGTGGCGGTAAGTCAAACCGAGGTCTTGTAGCCTTTATCAGTAAGCGTCGGCTCACCCGAAGCGGTGTCAGTGATGAGGCCAGCCGATTTTAATTCCGGGATGCCCTTCTTAACAGTCTTCGCGCTGCCAACCCTCATGTTCAATTGAATCAGCGCAATACCAGCACCGGGCAATCGGTTAAACGACTTGATCTTCTGCAAAACTTCTTGAGCTTCCCAACTGAGCCCACCGGTGTCAGTCATCTTGCGAACTCCCTTATTCCAATTGACGTTTTCTCTCGGTTAGGCGTTGAGCTTGGCCAATAGCTGCTTGAGTTCTGCTTTCCCAGCCTTGTTAGCGGCCGCCACGGTGCGGAAAAAGATCGGCGACTGGCCTATCGGGCTCGATCTCCCAGCTCGATAAATCTCCCACCTCCACGCGTTCGGCGGGGATCCCCTGTTCTTCACAACAACAGAATAGTCAGAGGAATCGAAACGCAGCTTGTCCATGGGTGATTCATGCGCTCTGCGGCGGCTAAACGCTACTGGTCGACAAAATCTTATTTGGCTCAGTTGACACTTGCGGAGGCGCGCGGAAACGTCGGGTGTGAGCTATTTTGCTCAGATTCCGGACGGAAAAAGGCGTAGGCAAATAATAATCGATACGCCATCCCAAGGCGTTCGGTCTTCAATTCAAGTTGAATCGGAACCCATCCGGGTGTCCGTGGCCTGGCTCTGAAACAAGTCGGGCGAAAGGAAATACCATGCAAGTACCTTCAATCCTTCAAGGAGAATCGCTAAAGCGTCTCCTACAAGGAATAGTTGTCGGCGCCGTCGCGTCGATGGTCATCGGGTTTTCTTGGGGCGGCTGGATGACGGGCGGCACCGCCATCAAACTTGCGGATGAGCGGGCCAATACCGCTGTCGTGGCCGCCCTCACGCCGATCTGCGTGGAGAAATTCCTGCTGAACAACGATGCGAAAGCGAACCTGGCAGTCCTGCAAAAGATCTCTTCGAACTGGGGACAAGGCCAGTACTTGGAGAAGGGCGGCTGGGCGACACGGCCGGGGGCTACCTCCTCCGACTACCGGCTGGCTAGGGCGTGTGCAGAGAAGTTGGTCCAGGTCAAAATTGCGACCCAATGAACTGAAACGTAGGACCTCGACTGCAGCGCAGCGCCGATATCGAAGCGCTGTTATTTGTCGCAACGCGGCTGTCTACAAAAGAGTGCTGTTGGGAAGGAACCGCCAAGTTGCAGGTCCATCCTTGGTCCAGCTCATAATCAAACGGAAGCAAGCACGGTTCGCCGAACCGTGCCGGAAGGAAGCATGAGATGAAGGCGGCGATCGTCGAGGAAGAAAGACCAACCGAGGACGAGAGCGTTCGCAGAAAGCTCGGGCCTCGCGGTGTGCCGGGCGGTCGGGATTTCGCGACAATGACGCCGCAACAGGAAAAGAATATCCCCAAGACAGGCATATTCGACGGCCATACTGCCTGATTGCCCATCGCCGTCTGTTGTCGTCCAAACCGTTACTGAGGTCGTTTGGGAATGACCGTAAGTGCGAAACGGTTCCTGTGTTTATTTTCATTTGTGAGCAATTTTGAACAGTCGTGGCACGATGAAACACTACGCTGCTAGTCGGACGAATGGGGCGTCCAGTAAAGAAATCACATGGAGCGTAGGTCATGGAGACATTTTTCATAACGCTCGCCGTGATAGCTCTGTCTGGGGTTGCCATTTGGTTATTCGTTTTTGAACCACGTAGGAAGATTTACGATTTATGAATACCTCGTGTGGCAGTCCCGGATAAACGCCTCAGTTTGAAATTCTGCCCTTACCAGTTCGTAAGTTGCCCCGCTTAGCGAGCCTGTCATTTCATCCACGATCCGAAGCATGATTGCTTTGGTTGCAGGGTCCTTCATCTCTCTATTCCGCAATCACGCGCATTGCCAACTGAATCGCAGGGGACGAGTGTCAAGTTTCAAAGAAGGCCGGCGTGCCCGGCCCTCTTTGTTCTCAATGATCGATCGAGCGGTCTTAGAAGTCCATTCCGCCCATGCCTCCACCAGGACCGCCGGGCATCATTAGACTCTGCTTCTTGGGCAGCTCAGCAACCATCGCCTCGGTGGTAATC
>JBAQBC010000042.1:0-25056 GCA_049286035.1 Xanthobacteraceae bacterium | reverse complement strand
GACCCAATGGAAGGCGTTGATCGCGTCGAACCTGGGGTGGACGTTCGACGGTTTCGAGGTGTTCGCCCTCATTCTCACCATCGGCGCCGCGCTGCACGAACTTCTCGACTCCTCCGAGTATGGGCACATTCCCGTTTATGCCGGGGCGGTGATTGCAATCACAGTATTCGGCTGGGGCGCCGGCGGCCTCTTGGGCGGCATTCTTGCCGACTATATCGGCCGCAAGCGATCGATGACTCTTACGATTCTTGCCTATTCCGCGCTGACCGGCTTGAGCGCGCTGTCCTGGAATTGGTGGTCCTTCGCCGTGTTTCGTTTTCTTGTCGGGCTCGCCATCGGCTCGGAATGGGCGACGGGCGCATCGATCACGGCCGAGCTTTGGCCGGACCATGCACGCGGCAAAGGCGGCGCCTTTCTGCAATCCGGTTATCCGATCGGCAGCATTCTCGCCTCCGCCGTCTGGGTGGCGATCGGCACGCTCGGTCCGAATGCCTGGCGCTATATGTATCTGGTCGGCGTTCTGCCGGCGCTCGTGGCGTTCTGGATTCGGCGCAATATTCCGGAATCGCCGCGCTGGGAGCAATCGAACAGGCAGCGCCGCATCGCGCACGATCGCAAGCGGCAGGGCGCTGTGCTGCAAGGCGAAGACGCGGCGATCGTGCGCTTTACGCTCGTTGATATGTTTGCCGAACCCGCTGTCCGCTCACGCTTGTTTTTGACGTTCGTGATGTCTCTGTCGGTGACGATCGGCTATTGGGGCGTCTCGAGTTTTGTCCCGAGCTATGTCGGATCGGTCGCCACCGCCGCGGGACTTGCTGCGCAGCGCTGGGTGGGATTGGCCGGCCTTGTGCAAAATATCGGCGCGCTGCTCGGCTTCATCAGCTTCGGCTTCCTCGCCGATGCGTTCGGCCGTAGGCCGACGACGTTGTTATATTATTTGATGAGCCTCGCCCTTACCCCGATCGTCTATCTATGGGTGCAGGACATTCATCTGTTGCTGCTGAGTTTTGCCGTTTACGGATTTTTTGTCCAAGGCATATTCTCATGGACTGCGATATGGTTGCCGGAACTGTTTCCGACGCGCATGCGGGCAACAGCTGCAGGCTTTATCTTTAATACGCCACGGCTGATCTCGGCGATCGCACCATTATTCGCCGGTACGCTGATTGTCGGACTCGGCGGTTACGGCAAGGCGGCCACAATTATCGGCTTGTTCTATATCCTTGGGCTGTTCGCCGTGCCGTTCCTGCCCGAAACGAGGGCGAAACCGCTACCGGAAGCCGACACGCTGGCGCTGCCTCAAGAACAAGTCCACAAAACCGCCTGAACAACGCAACGCCCACGCGCGAACGAGTGCGGCATGTATCAGGATCTGCGCGAATTCATCACGCTGGTAGACAAGCTCGGCGCGTTGCGGCGAATAGAGGGCGCCGATCCAAAATTCGAGATTGGCGGCATCACCGAAGTCGCCGCCGGCTCGGCAGATTGCCCGGCGCTGCTTTTTGAACGGATGCAAGGATGCGCGCCGGGCTTTCGCGTTTTCACAAACGCAACGACCACACCCGCGCGCGCGGCGCTTGCGCTCGGCATCGATCCCGCGCTGCGGCCGCTCGATGCGCTCAAGGAGTGGATGAAGATACGAAAAACCCTCACGCCGTTGCCGCCGGTGGCGGCAAAAATCGCGCCGTTTTTTGAAAATTCGATGCGGGATAACGATGTCGATCTTGGCAAGCTGCCTGCCCCTTATTGGCACCGCCAAGATGGCGGTCCGTTCATCGGCTCCGGCTCACTTGTCGTCATGCGCGATCCCGATGAGGGCTGGATCAACGCATCGATTTACCGGGTGCAGGTGCAAAATCAGACGAAAGTCACCATCCAGTTCGACCATCAGGGCCGGCATGGCGCCATTATCGCCAAAAAATATTGGGATAAAGGCCAATCCTGTCCGGTCGCGGTGGTCAACGGCGAGGATCCCAGCCTGTTCGTTGCCGGATTCGAATATTTGCCGCCGGGTCAATCGGAATATGAATTTGCCGGTGCAATCCGCCGCGCTCCGCTTGCAGTCATTCCCGGTCCGCAAACCAGTTTGCCGCTCCCCGCGTTGGCCGAAATAATTCTGGAGGGCGAGCTTTTGCCGAGTTCCCAAGAGATGCTGCCCGAGGGGCCGTTCGGCGAATTTACCGGCTATTATGCCGCCGACCAGCGACCGTGCCCGGTGATGGAGGTAAAGGGCATTCACTTTCGCAACGACGCGATCCTGCTCGGCTCGCCGCCGATGAAGCCGCCGCGCTTTCATTTCGGACTACCGCTGCGCGCCGCCACGATCTGGAGCAACCTTGATGACGTCGGCGTCACCGACGTGGTCGGCGTTTGGCAACATGTTTCTCAGCTTATGACGGTGGTCGCGATCAGGCAGCGCTACGCCGGGCACGCCAAGCGTGCCGGATTGATCGCGGCGGCCAATAGCTACATGGCGCGCCTGATCGTGGTCGTAGACGATGATGTCGATCCTTCGAACCTCGCCGAAGTCTTGTGGGCGATCACGACGCGTTGCGAGCCGTCCGAGCAGATTGATATTATTCGCGATGCCTGGAGTTCAACACTCGATCCGCGTATACCGCCCGAGAAGAAGACGGCGGGTATTACCTCACATTCGAAAGCGATCATCGATGCCTGTCGGCCATTTGCCTGGAAGGACAAATTCCCACCTACTTCCTCCCTTACGCCAGACGAAGCGCGAAAGATCGAGGCGAAGTGGGGCATAGCGCTCAAGGGACAGCGCTATTGATCCCTTAAACGCCGGCTCGCGCGATTCCCAGCAAAACGCATACAACAGATGTCGCAACTCATTCTCACGGCTCACACCGGCATTCACGACGCGGGCGCCGCATTATTCGAGGACTACAAACTGCTCGCTGCCGTTCAGCTCGAACGGCTGACCCGCTTCAAATGCGACGGGCGAGACCATCCCGATCTTGCCATCGACGAAGTTTTGTCGATCGCCGGGAAAACGCGCCAGGACGTCGACGTCGCCGGCTTCAGCCGCTGCGAATTTCCAACCATATTTTATCGAAACATCCGCGGCGTGCGCTGGATAAGGGAAAAATATCGCAAATATATCGAAAGACGCACCCGCCGTCACATGCCGAAGGAATTTCTGCGCTACCACACGACGAATATCGATGACATCTTCAAGGTCGACAAATTCCGGCGCGCCAGCGGTTTCCGCGATGACACCAAAGTAACTTTCTATAACCATCACGAGGCGCATGCGCTGGCGCCGCTGTTCTACAGCGATTGGGACGAGGCGCTCTTGGTCACGGCGGACGCCGGGGGCGATACCGTCAATTACAGCCATCGCCATTTCGCGAATGGGAATCTAACGACCATCTATGGCGGTGAGGAATGTTTGCTCACGCCGCTGCCGATCGACAGCATTGCCTACGCCTATATGACAATGACGGGAGCCCTCGGATTCACGCCATTACGACATGAAGGCAAGTTGACGGGGCTCGCGGCCTATGGCCAGCCGATCTTGGCCGACAAGATCGCAGCGCGCTTTTCGGTTGACGATTCCGGGCGAGTTTTCTCGGATTTTCATGATTATCCGGAAATGGAGAAATTCATCCACGCGATCGTGAAAGGCGTCAGCCGCGAGGACGCATCCGCTTCGATACAAGAAGCGCTGGAACGCACCATGCTACGCTCGATTGCGCTGCTTCTGCGACGCACCAGGGCGCGCCACTTAGGTCTCGCGGGCGGCATATTTGCGAATGTAAAGCTGAACCGGCTGATCGCCGAGAAGCTCCCTATCGACGAAATTTTCATCTTCCCGGCGATGGGCGACGAGGGCATGACGGCCGGCGGCGCCCTTTGCTATCTGCTGCAGCGTGACGGCATGAAACGCTGGCTCTCCGAGCGCCGGCGGCTTCACGACGTTTATTTTGGCCGGGATTATACAAACCTGATCGACAAGAGCATGGACGCCTTCGCCGAGATTCGCCGCACGACTGAGCCGCCGGTCGAAGGTGCGGCGAGACGGCTCACTGCCGGCCAACTTGGCGCGATCTATGTCGGACGCATGGAGTACGGACCCCGCGCCTTAGGCGCGCGATCGATCTTGGCTAATCCGTCGCGGCGAGAGACTCACGATCTTCTCAATGAGCGATTGTCGCGCTCCGAATTCATGCCGTTCGCGCCGGTGATCACTGCCGAGAAGGCCGCCACGGTCTTCGATATCAGTCCCGTCAATGCATATGCGTGTCGCTTCATGACCATCACCTGCAATGTGAAACCGGAATGGCGGCAACGCATCGCCGCGGTCGTTCATGTCGACGGCTCGGCGCGCCCGCAGATCATCGAACGCGAAACCAACGCGCTCTATTATGATATTCTGAACGCCTTCGAGCGTGAGAGCGGTCTTCCGGTCCTCGTCAATACGAGTTTCAATGTGCACGAGGAGCCGATCGTCAATAAGCCTTCGGAGTGTATCCGCGCGCTGTTAGACGGCCGCATCGATTTCGTCGTCACCACGCAAGGCATCTACGAGAGAGCTCCTCCAGCCTCGAATTGATGTGAAGGCCCTGTCCGTTCTCAGCTCACCTGGATTCCGCATAGATGGGCAAGCTGGCAGGCCAGATCGAGCAGACCCTCATCGGCGCCAGGCCAACCGATCAAGGAGAGGCCGGCGGGGCAACCCGATACGGTTCCGACCGGAATGTTGATCTGCGGAAGGCCGGCAAGACCGGCGATGCATGTCAATCGCATGGTCCGCACCCGAAATAATTCGAGCGCCTCGCCCGTGGCCGTCAATAGCGGCGCGATCGAAGGCGCTGTCGGCGAGGCCGTGATCGTGCCGGGCGGCAGGCTTGCCCGAATATGGGTACGCGCAGCAGCAACGGTTTCACGAGATTGATTGGCCTGCTCGCGGGTAACGCTCGCGGCAAAATCCATGCGCTCCTTTATTCCAGGACCGAGCTTCGGCTTTACCCGAGCAATGAAAGCGCCAAAGGTCTCCCACACTTCTTTGGCTTGCACGACCCGGAATCCTTCGCGCCACGCATCAAAACCCGCGGGGGCGATGTTCGCTTCGACGCGCGGCGGCAAGAGCTGAGCGCCGCGATTGAGGAATTCCCGGCAAAGCGCCGCGACCTCGGCGTCAGCTTGAGCAAATGTATCGGTCGCTACCAACAGCCGCGTGGCTCGTTCTTTGCTAGCGCTCCCTTGCAGCAGCGCCGCGCCGACGCGCCGCAAAACGCCGGGGCCATTCGCGAACCAGCCGGCAACGTCAAAGGATGGCGCCATGGCCATGGCGCCGGTCAGATCGACCCGGCCGTGTGTCGGCCGTAGCCCGTACACACCGTTGAATGACGCAGGAATGCGGACCGATCCGCCAGTATCGCTGCCCAATGCGAAGTCGCAAGCATTGGCGCCGCAGGCAGCGGCCGAGCCGCTCGAGGAGCCACCAGGAATCCGGCCCGGCGCGCGCAGATTCAGCGGTGTTCCATAATGCGCATTGACGCCGCTCACGCTGTAGAAAAACTCGTCGCAAATTGTTTTGCCTGTGATCGTGGCGCCGGCGGCGAGAATTTTCTCGACCGCACTGGCGTGTTGGCTGGCGGGTTTCTGCGCCGCGAGCCAATCTGGACTGCCGCCGCCGGTCCGTGAACCGGCAATGTCGTACATATCCTTGACGACGGCCGTCAATCCGGCGAGCGGTCCGGTTTCCGCGCCAACAATCGGCGCATCGAGATTATGTGGAACAAAGAAAGAGTCTTTCACGCGGCCTGCTTTTTGTACCAATCGAGAATTCGCGCACCATCCCATGCCGCCACGCCGGGCTTGCTCAATACCTCCTCGAAGGCGCGGCGTACATAGGCGATCCGATGCGGCACTCCGGACAGATAACAATGCATGGCGATAGCCATGATTTTCGGCCGCTCTGCCGATTCGGCGTAAAGGGTTTCAAACTGGTCCATGACCCGGCGATGCATCTGCTCGGATGTCTGATGTTGAAGCGCCATCAAAACAATGTCGTGAAGCTCGAAATTGTACGGCAAGGCCACGACGGAATTGTGCGCGGTCTTGAGCGTCACCGGCTCGTCGTCGAGCACCCAATCGCCGATATATTCGATGCCCGCCGCCGATAAGTAATCGAGCGTATCGAAGGTTTGCGTCAAACCCGGCCCAAACCAGCCGCGCGGTGGTCGGCCCCAAAATTTTGCGATGATCGCCACCGACTTGTCGATCACCGCTTTCTGATCTTCAAGCTTGTGCATCGGCACCTGATCATAGCCATGCGCATTGAGCTCCCAGCCTGCCTCGACGCAGGCCCGGACGACCGCGGGATAAGTCTCACAGACCCGGGCGTTCAGCGTAACCGTCGGCGTGATCTTGAGCGCATCGAGCATGCGTTTGATACGCCAGAAACCGACGCGCATGCCGTATTCGTGCCAGGTCCAATTCGGAATGTCCGGTTGCATCGGCTGCCCTTGCGGCGGCGAAATCACCATGCGCGCCATGGGGCGCGCCAGGTCCCATTCTTCCAGCGCCAGCACCGGCCAGACGATCAACCTCAGCCCATCCGTCAGCCGCAATGGCCTGCGGCCCTCGATGGCCGAGTATGGAAGGCGTTCTCGTGGATGCATGTCTTCGTCTTCCGGTTCGTTGAGGTCTATACCTTACGTGGGCCAAAGAGCGAATTCAGCTGGCCTCATTGTAAACGCTTGACCTAGATCAAAAACCCAGATGAGAGCTTCCTCAAAGGTCGAAATGCGACGTGAATTGGAAGCCTACGGTCCACCGAGCAAGCGAACGGCAATTGTTGCGAGCCGCGCGTAGTCGGTCACCACTGTGATATTCTGACCCAATCGATTTCCTGATTCGTGCAACGTGCATGCCGAACAAAGAGATTGGCTCGAGTGAACGGCACCAAGCGACTCGCGGTGGCGAGCACATCGTGATCCGCCGATTTCGGCCGGAAGACAAAGCGCTGTACTCCGATTTTTTGAGCGATGTTAGCGCCGAGGATCTGCGGCTCCGGTTCTTCGCGCGCGTCGGCGAGCTTAGCGCCGCGGAGAGCGAGAGGCTCAGCCATCTCGACTATAGCCACGAGATGGCCTTCATCGCGCTCGACGAGATGACGGGCCAGATGCTGGGCCTCGTGCGCTTGAAGGATGAGCTTGATGAACAGACCTCGGAATTCGCGATCTTGGTGCGCTCGCGGCTCAAAGGCCACGGGCTGGGCTGGCTGTTGATGCAGCGCGTCATCGATTACGCCAAGGAGAAAGGCCTGCGACGGGTCTATGGCGACGTTTTGGCCGAAAACGCGAGCATGCTGCAGATGACCGAGGAGCTTGGTTTTCACGCCGAGGACATTGGATCGGGCCTCAGGCGCGTAGTGCTCAATCTTAAAAGGAGTGAGCGATAGCCGTTCGGCGACTATTGAGGGGCTCGGGAAACTGGCGGTCTCGCCGCTGTTTGCTTTAATAGGAAACCAGCGCAGTCGCAGCCTGCCCGGTAAGACGTCCCAAAACCGTCGCAGTGAGGAGCCCATTTCCGGACAGATAGCCAGCCGCCCTAGTGCCTGAAATTCCGACCGCTGCCCCACCGGCGGCAAAAAGATTGGGGAATAAGCTTCCATCCTTGCGCTTGACTCGACCGGTCGTGTCGATCACGAGTCCGCCCTGGGTATGAAAGAGCGCACCGGTGACCTTCACCGCGAAAAATGGCGGCAGCAGTTTCTGCTCCGCGGAAAAATGGCGGCCATAGCAATCCACAGCGCCACGTATTTTTAGCATTTCAACATTGCGCAATTCTTCGGCAAAGATATCCGCAGGAAGGCGCATCTTGGCCGCGAGTTCGTCGACACTGTCGGCGATGAGCATCGCACCGGCGCGCTCCGCGGATTGGAAGTCCTCGAATTGCCGCGCGACGGCAGCAATGCGTGCGTCGAAGATATCCCAAGCGATTCCACCCGGCTGGCGGAGCACTTCCGCGGCCTGTTCCGAATAACCGCAAGTTTCATCACAGAACCGCCGGCCCTCCGCATTGACCTGAAAACCACCCTCCATGATCACGGCCCAGGTGATCAGAATGTTGTGCGGGCTTGCGACCGAACCATGGCCCTGATAGGCCCCAAGACATGCAAGCTCAGCGTCGAGCCGCTGTCCCCACAAAACGGCGTCGCCGCGATTGCCGGGGTGTCCGAAATAGAGCGCGTCCGCCATCTCCGGTATGAAGCGCCGTATCAACTCGGGGTTACCGCCGTAACCGTTGCAGGCGAGGATCAATGCGTCGCAGCCGATGCGCTCGCGCTTTCCATCACCCCGTAGGATCTCAAGGCCGCGCACGCGCCCATCTTTTTCTGCAAATAACGTCTCGGCAATGCATCCCGTCAACACCACAATCTCGCTCAGTTCGGCGGCATTGCGCAGGCGGTCAATCAGCTCGCGGCCTGTTCGACTCGGCAAGCCGTGCATGCGGAGCGCCGAATGGCCTGGATAATTGAAATTCTCGATCAACTCGAACGGTAATGCGTGGCGCTCCGTCAACCATTCGATCAGCGAAGCGGAGCCGCGCGCGATGGTTTCGACCAGCGCCGCGGGGGCTTCGCCATGAGCCTTGCGCTGGATGTCGGCGGTCAGCCGATCTGGACTATCGACGACGTTTCTGGCGCGCTGAAAGCACGTACCGGCGGCAGGAATGAGCCCAGCCGACAGCGCGGTCGAGCCGCTCGGGACCGCGTCGCGTTCAATCACGACCGCATCGACGCCCGCCTCGTTGGCGGCCAGAGCTGCGCAAAGTCCCGCGGCGCCAGCGCCAATGATCAGGAGCGGCGCCCGCGCGTTCCATTCTCCTACAGAACCAAACTCGACTGTGCTCATCGCCTATGTCCACTCTGTGCCCACAAGCGGACATGTGGTCGCGCAAAAGCCCGGTCCAACTTCAATCAACTCTCGTGCGCCCCCGCGAGCCGTGGTTCGCGGCGAACGACAACTACCAGCCTCGAACTGGGCATAGACCGACCCAAAGCGGACATTTGCGACTGGATAAGTACGATCCTCGCGGCGCACACTCAATCGGGCTTTGCCCCGGAGCTTCTAACCACAGGCGCCCACCGTTCGATGTCCTGACGCACGAATGCCGCGAATTCGGCGGGCGTTAACGCAGCCGGATTGGCGCCCTCGCGCAGGAGCTGCTCGCGCATCCTCCTGTCTTTCAGCGCGTTGACCACCGCTCGATTAAGCTTGCCAACAATCTCGTCAGGAAGCTTCGCCGGCCCGAACACTCCGAACCAGGCCTCCGACTCGAATCCCGGAACGATTTCGGCAATCGCCGGAAGATTTGGAAACGACGGCTGCCGCACCGCACTCGTGACGCCGTACGCACGTAAATTGCCGGCCCGAATCTGGGCGGTGCCGGTGACGAGGCTAATGAACATCAGATCCACCTGCCCGCCCAACAGATCCGTAAGTGCCGGCGCTGTTCCCTTGTAGGGCACGTTCACGATATTTACGCCGGCCATCATCTTGAATCGGTCCCCCGCAAGATGTAACGACGAACCGATGCCGCCGATCGCCATCGTGAGCGCGCCAGGCTTTGCCTTTGCCAAAGCGATCAGCTCCTCCAGGTTTTGAGCCGGAATCTTAGGATTGCCGACCAGCAAGCTCGGCACGGTCGAGATCATCGCGACCGGCGTGAAGTCAGCGACCGGATCGAATGGCAGCTTCGAATAGAGCGTTGCGTTGATCGTGTGGCTCGTGAAGCTGACCAGCAGCGTATAGCCATCAGGCGCCGACCGCGCGACCGCCTCAGCAGCGAGGTTGCCGCCCGCACCAGGCCGGTTCTCGACAAGGAAGGGCTTCCCGAACACGCTCGACAGCGGCTCCGCGATTGTCCTCGCCATGGTATCGGTGGTTCCTCCAGCCGATGCGCCGACCAGGAGCTTGATCGGCCTTGAGGGGTAATCGGCGGCGCTTGATGGGCCGAGCAGAAGCAGTTGCGCCGAGAAGCCGATTAGGGCGCTCATCCTGACTGCACGCATCGCGGCTCTCCTCAAGACCTCGGCGATCCCGGCTTGTTTATCAACTGTCATGATGCGCGGACAAGCACCGGACCGACGTCGGGTCATGTCCGCCGGCATGGTCGCTCGGGTGATTTTATAGCTGTCCGCGCGGCATCGCCCACGGACGCTTTATTTTGTCGTCCGCTTTGAATGCGCTAATGCGCTCGCGATAGTTTTCGGTTAGCGCAAGATCGTCCCAGCCGTTGAGTAGGCGCATGCGGCGGATAGGATCGATCCTGAATTTGTAGGTCCGATTGCCGCAGAGGATGGTTTGCTGTTCCAGATCGACGGTGACCGGAAGTTCAGGCATCTGCGCCAAGGATCCCATGATCTCAGCAGCTTCCTCTTCGGTGACGATTGCCGTAAGCAGTCCATTCTGCACGGCATTGCCCGCAAAGATGTCGCCAAACGATGGTGCGATCACGCAGCGCACGCCGAAGTCGTAAAGCGCGTAAACTGCCGCCTCGCGCGACGAGCCGCAGCCAAAGTTCCGCGCACTGACCAGGGTCGTGGACTTGCGCCAGACCGGTTTGTTGAGCGGAAAGTCGGATTTCTCTCGTCCCTCGGCATCGAATCTAAGATCGTGAAATAAAACTTTGCCAAAACCCATGGCGCGGGTCCATTTCAAATAACGCGCCGGAAGAATTTGATCGGTGTTCAGATTGCTCTGATCAATTGGGCAGGCTGTGCCGGTGAGTGTGGTGAACTTTTCCATGGTGGCTTACACTTTTCGAGTGCCCAGGAGTTCCCGCACATCGGCGAGGTGACCGGTGACAGCCGCCGCGGCGACCATTGCCGGCGACATCAGGTGTGTGCGCGCGCCAGGTCCCTGGCGACCGCGGAAGTTGCGATTTGTGGTGGAAGCACAGCGCTCGCCGGGCGCGACCAGATCGCCATTGATGCCGACACACATCGAACATCCGGATTCGCCCCATTCGAGTCCAGCCTCGCGGAAGATACGGTCGAGGCCTTCGTCCTCGGCCTGGCGTTTGACGACGGTGGATCCTGGCGAAACGAGTCCGGGCACTTTGCTGGCCCGGCCCGCCAGCACCGCCGCCGCTGCGCGCAGGTCCTCGATACGGGCGTTAGTGCAGGAGCCGATGAATACCCGGTCAATGGCGATCTCGGTGAGCTTTTTCCCCGGAGCGATGCCCATATAGTCGAGCGCCTCGCGAAGATATTGGGCGCGCTCGGGATTGGACACCTTGGTCGGATCGGGAGCGCTCGCGTCGATCGGCAGCGCATCCTGGGGACTCGTGCCCCAGGTCACGATCGGCGCAATCGTCGCGGCATCCAGCGCAACCTCACGGTCGAACGCGGCGCCTTCATCTGTCGCCAGTTTCGACCAAGCCTCGGCCGCTTGGTCGGCCGCTGCCCCCGTTGGCGCATAGGGCCGGCGCTTGAGGTATGCGAAGGTGGCCGCATCCGGCGCCACGACCCCGCAGCGAGCGCCTGCTTCAATCGACATATTGCATAACGTCAATCGACCTTCCATCGACAAGGCGCGGATCGCCGAGCCGGCGAATTCGACGGCGCACCCGATCGCGCCGTCGGCGCCGATCGAGGCGATAATGGCGAGCACAATGTCCTTAGCCGAAATCCCCGGCGGCAGTACGCCATCCACCCTCACGCGCATGCGTTTCGGTTTCTTTTGCCAGATTGTCTGAGTCATCAGCACGTGTGCGACTTCGGACGCGCCGATGCCAAACGCGTATGCGCCAAGCGCGCCATGCGTTGAAGTGTGACTGTCGCCGCAGACAATCAAAAGACCGGGTAGCGTCAAACCCTGTTCGGGCCCAACCACATGCACAATGCCCTGCCGGGAATCACCAATTCCAAACAGTTTGATGCCGTGCCTTGCGCAATTTTCGTCAAGCTGCCGGACCATGCGCGCGAGCTCGGGATTGGCGATATTCACGCGTGAGCCGCGCGTCGGAACGTAGTGGTCGGCCACTCCGAAAGTCAGCCCCGGTTCGGCGACCTCCGCGCGTCGTTCGGCAAGCTTGTCGAATGCATGAAATGACCCTTCATGCACGTAATGACGATCCACCCACAGCAGCGACTCACCGTCGTCGCGCCGCAGAATCTCACGAGCGCTCCAAAGTTTGTCGATGATCGTTTGTGGTTGGCTCACCTACGCACCAGTCGTTAAGCCGAGGCAGGATAGTATAGATACCCACCCTAACCAATGTTAGGCTCAACGGTGATTAGCAGGAGGGCGTCATGTCTCGTTGGCCATTGCAATTGAGCCGCCGCAAGTTCTTGCGTAGCACCGCGCTCGGCGCAACCGCGGTCGCCGGTCTTTTGCATGCTCCGGCAATTCCGCGGGCGCAAGGCGCGGCTGTAAAAATCGGCGTCCTCCATCCGGTTTCGGGCGCACTGTCCTATTCCGGCCAGCAAGGCCGCCTCGGCGCGACGATGGCCATCGACGACGTCAACGCCAGCGGTGGAATCAAGGCGCTGGGCGGCGCCAAGTTCGATCCGATGCTCGGCGACGCGCAATCGACGCCCGATGGCGGTAACGCCGAGGTCGAAAAGATGAATGCCGCGGCCGTCTGCGCGGTCGTTGGCGGCTATGCCAGCGCGATCTGTCTGTCTGCCAGCCAGACCGCGGCGCGGTACGAATTGCCTTACGTTGTCGACGTGGGCGTGGTGGATAGCATCGTGACACGCGGGCTAAAGAACACATTCCGGTTTGGGCCGGGTTTTGGCGTGATTGCCAAGACTGCGCTCGATAACCTCGTGACAATCAACAATCAGGCGGGCAAGCCAGCCAAGACAGTTATGATCGTCCATGAGGATTCCGCGTTCGGCGCGGGACTGGCCAAGCTCCTGAACGCACAATTGCCGGACCGCGGCTTCCAGGTTTTGGAAACTATTTCTCACCCGACACCGACGCGCGAGTTCGACAATGTCGTGCTGAAAATCAAGGCGCAAAACCCCGACCTCGTCATTCCGGCAGATTATTATAATGAGTACGTTCTGCTCGCCCGCACCATGCAGCAGCAACGGGTGCGCCCCAAAGGCATTTATTCAGTGCTCGGCGGTGCCGCCTCGTCCTACAAATTTGTCAAGGAATTTCCCGAGGCAGCGCAATACATCATGGATTGTAATCATTGGTTCGATCCCAAGAACCCGAAAGCCTTGGACCTGAAGAAAAGGGTGGAGGACAAAGGGCAGTTTTACACATACGAGGTCTATATGAACTACTCGTGCATTCTGTTGCTCGCCGACGCGATCGAGCGCGCGGCAACCACGGATCGGGCGAAGATCACTGAAGCGCTTGCAAGCTCAACCTTCAGCGGTCATGTGATGCCTTACGGACCGACAAAATTCGTCGACGGACAAAATCAGGGAGCGGCACCGGTTAACACCCAGGTGCTTGGCAAAGACATACAGGTGATCCTTCCTGCCCAATTTGCCTCCGCCAAGCCGGTATTCCCGATGCCGCCGACGTGAAGGCAGGCTTGGGTCTGTGACCGGTAGCCGCCGTGCTATCGCCGGTCATTCTTGTTCCCGCTGTTCTTAACGGCTTGATGGCCGGCGCGGTGTATGCATTGGTCGCGCTTGGCCTCACCCTGATCTATGGCGTGCTGCACATCATCAATTTTGCGCATGGCGCATTATTGACCGCGGCAATGTTTGCCGCGTTTTTTGCCTTCACGCTTCTTGGGATCGAGCCCTATGTAGCGGCGTTTCTGCTCGGGCCGCTATTCTTCGCCATCGGCTATGCGCTACAGCGCTTTATCATCGGACCGGCAGCACACGGCGAGGATCGAAATTTCCTGCTGGTTACGCTCGGCCTTGCCGTGGTGATCGAAAATGCGCTGCTCTATTTCTTTCGTGCCGACACCCGCACAGTCAATCTGCCTTATGCTTTCGACGTGGTGGAAATAGGCCCTGCTTTCGTCGCGGTACCCCGGATCATTGCATTCGGTGCCGTCTTTGCAGTTGCTGCGGCGCTGTGGACGATGATGCGCTGGACTGACACCGGTAAAGCTATACGCGCGGTGGCGAAGGAAAAGCTGGGCGCCGAACTCTGCGGCATCAATGTCGCGCACATCTATGCGATTGCCTTCGGCCTGGGTACCGCCTGCGTAGCCGTGGCTGCCTGCTTGCTTATCCCGACCTATTACGTCAATCCCACCGCTGGTGAAGCCTTCGTGCTCATTGCGTTCACGATTGTTGTGCTCGGCGGAATGGGATCGATCGCAGGCGCCCTGATTGGCGGATTATGTGTCGGCGTGGTGGAAAGTTTTTCCAGCATCTTGTTGGGTGAGTCGCTGGGTCAAATCGGCATATTCATCATGTTCATCATTGTACTGCTCGCACGGCCGAGCGGTTTGTTCGGCGCGCGGCCGTGAAAACCTATTGGCCGATCATTCTGGTGGTGGTGTTGCTCGCCATCGTGCCGTTCTTGACCACATCAAACGTGGTGCTGAATTTCCTGATCACGACATTGCTGATCGCGCTTGTCGGCCAAGGTTGGAATTTGCTCGGCGGTTATGGCGGACAATATTCCTTCGGGCACGCCGCCTTCTTTGGCACTGCCGCCTATACGACCGCTATTTTGCAAGTGCAATACGGGGTCAATGCTTGGCTGGGCCTGTTTGCGGGAATCTTCACGGGCTCTCTTGTTGGCGCCGCCATCGGCGTTCTGTGTTTCCGTTCCGGACTGAGAGGATCATATTTTTCATTGATCACGCTCGCTTTTGCGGAGGTGCTGCGCATCGTTTCCAGTGTGACACCGATCACGGGAGCTGGGGTCGGCACATTAATTAAGCTCGATCTGCGTCCCGAAGCTTTTCAGTTTCAGAGCCGTGTGCCGTTCTACTGGATCGTGCTTACCTTAGTTGCTTTGTCTTTGGTGACGGTGCGGGCCGCCGAAAACAGTCGCTTTGGCGCCTACCTGGTTGCTATTCGCGAAAACGAAGATGCCGCGAGTGCACTCGGCATCAACACGTTTGCGGTTAAGCTAGCAGCGATCACCATTTCAGCCGCAATCACTGCGTCAGCAGGGTGCTTCTATGCGCAATATTTTCTCTTCATTGATGCTCCAATTGCTTATGGACCAAGGATTTCAATCGACGCTCTCCTTGCGCCCATTGTCGGAGGGGCGGGAACTCTGTTTGCGTCGCTCCTGGGCGCGCTCGTCATCAAGGCACTTGGTGAGGGCGCCAAGCTCCTAACTGGAGACGCGCCAGGACTCGACCTCATAATTTATGGCCTCGTTCTGATTTCGGTTGTCGGTTTTGCGCCGCGCGGTGTCGCGGGAGTATTGACCACGCTCTTTCGGCGGCCATTTCGGGCCCGGGCAGAGGTCGACAATGGCTGAATCGCTCCTCGTTATTGAAAACGTCTCAAAGCATTTTGGCGGCTTGCTTGCCATCGACAAAGCATCGTTTCAGGTCAGGACAGGAAGAATTACGGCGTTGATCGGACCGAACGGCGCCGGCAAGACAACCTTGTTCTCAATCATCTCCGGATCCTTGCCGGCCGACGACGGTCGCATTCTTTACGACGGAGCGGACATTACAACCGAGCCGCCGCACAAGCGTGCGCGCCGCGGCATTGCGCGCACCTTTCAGATCGTCCAACCGTTCGCCGGCCTGACCGTTCGTGAAAATATCGCCATCGGCTCGCATCTTTGGCGGCGCAGCCGGGCTGCAGCGCTCGCAGCCGCGAACCAGGTTGCGCTCTCAGTTGGACTCGGGGCGCAACTCGACGCGCCCGCCGCAACGCTGACAGTTGCCGGCAGCAAGCGACTTGAGCTCGCCCGCGCGTTGGCCATCGCGCCGCGGCTGCTTCTGCTCGATGAAGTATTGGCCGGACTCAACCCGTCAGAAATTCGCGACATGGTGCCGGTCGTTCGGGAGCTTACCGCCAGTGGCATAACAATCCTGATGACGGAACACGTGATGCAAGCGGTTACGGCGCTCGCCGACCACGTGCTCGTTCTCGCGGAGGGCCGGATAATTGCGCGAGGGACGGCGCAAGAAGTCGCCGCCGATCGGCTAGTTGTCGAGGCCTATCTCGGCCGCGGCGCAGCAAGGCGCATAACCGCGGGGAGTCCGCATGCCTGAGCCGCTCCTCTCACTCACAGGGGTGCATGCAGGATACGGCGGCACCGAAATTCTGCGCGGTGTGAATTTCGCCGTGCATCACGGCGAGATCGTCACGGTTTTAGGCCCTAATGGAGCGGGAAAATCCACGATGAGCCGGACCATTTCGGGAATTGTCCGAGCCTGGTGCGGTACTATCCGCTTTAAGGGGGCCTCAATCGAGCGCGAAGCGCCCGCGAAGATCGTGGCGCGGGGTCTCATTCATGTGCCGGAGGGCCGTCGCATTTTTCCAAACATGACGGTCCGCGAGAACCTGGATCTGGGCACGTATCGCCGAGCCCGCCGGAGTCGCGCCGGGAATCGAGAACGCGTCTTTTCGATTTTTCCACGGCTTTTCGAGCGTCAGTTCCAGCGCGCGGGCACGTTGTCCGGCGGTGAGCAGCAGATGCTTGCCATCGGCAGAGGGCTGATGGGCGAGCCGGAGCTTTTGATGCTCGATGAGCCATCGCTCGGCCTATCTCCGTTATTGGTCGAAGAACTGTTCGTGCTGATCAAGTCGATCAATGGGCAGGGGATCGCCCTTTTGCTGATCGAGCAAAATGTTGTGCAAAGCCTGGACGTGGCGCAGCGCGCTTATATCCTCGATAATGGCCGCTTCGTGTTGGAGGGACCTGCCGCCGAACTTGGCAAAGATCCAAAACTGAAACATGCCTATCTTGGAATCTGAGTATGGCTGCGGAAAATTTGCACTCTCGTCTTACGCGTAAACCTATTGTTGTAGCACCGGGCGTCTATGACGCTTTCACGGCGCTAATGGCGGCGCAAGCCGGATTTGCCACGCTGTATGTATCTGGGGCCGCCATTGCATATACGCGGCTTGGCCGGCCTGATATCGGTCTGGTCAGCATGACCGAGGTGGCGCAAACGGTAGCCATGATCCGCGACCGCGTGGGCGCCCGCCTCATTGTCGACGCCGATACAGGCTACGGCAACGCACTTAACGTGGCGCGCACGGTACGCGAGTTCGAGCGCGTCGGCGCCAACGCCATACAGATCGAGGATCAGGATTTTCCCAAGCGCTGCGGTCATCTTGAAGGCAAGGCGCTGATCCCGGCGGCCGAAATGTGCGGCAAGCTGCGTGCTGCACTCGACGCCCGGCGCGCACCTGACACTCTCATCATCGCTCGTACTGATGCGATTGCCGTCGAAGGCTTCGACCGGGCGATCGAACGCGCGATCACGTATGCCAACGCCGGTGCCGACTTGTTGTTCGTTGAGGCCCCAAAGACCCGCGATGATCTGGCCCGAATGGCCGAAGCATTGCGCGGGCGGACGCCGCTGATGGCCAATATGGTCGAAGGCGGAAAAACACCGCCATTATCGGCAGCAGAACTTGAGGCCATCGGCTTTGCGCTCGTCATCTTCCCCGGCGGAATCGTGCGGGCGTTCGGCCATCTAGCGAGCGAGTATTATGCCTCGTTGGCCAAGCATGGCAGTTCCGAACCGTTTCGCAGCCGAATGCTCGACTTTGCCGGCCTTAACGAATTAATCGGCACGCCGGAATTGCTGGCGCTGGGCAAGCGGTACGCAGAATAGGCAGCAGACCGCTGGCGTCGGGACGGCGCAACAGTCCGTGAGGATCGCGGGTAGAGGGATGGCAGTGTCGAAAGCGTTCGATCTCGTCATAAAAAATGTCCGCGTCGTGCGTCCGAAAAAGACTTCGGTCGATTGTCTGGACATTGCAATTAAGGACGGAAAAATCGAACTTCTCGCGCCGGCTGTTTCGGCAGAACAGGCCGAGCAGATCTTCGACGGGGGGAATCATCTCGCTTTTCCAGGCTGCGTCGACGCCCACATGCACATCGGAATCTATTCGCCGCTTAATGAGGATGCGGTTTCAGAAAGCAAAGCCGCAGCGATGGGCGGCGTCACTTCAAGCCTGAACTACATGCGCACCGGTCATTACTACCTCAATCGCGGCGGTCCATATCGCGATTTCATGCCGGAAGTGTTGAAGCAGAGCAACGGACGATTCTGGGTTGATTACGGCTACCACATCGCCCCGATCGAGTCCGCGCACATCGCCGAAATGGAGCATCTGCTGGTCGATTACGGCATTCCTTCTTTCAAGATATTCATGTTCTACGGCGGCTATGGGCTACACGGCCGCTCGTCCTCGCAAAACGAATTTCTGATGATTGGGCCGGATGACCGTTACGACATCGCGCACTTTGAATTCATTATGCGCTCGGCCCAGCGTTTGATGGACAAATTTCCCGACAAGTCACCGTACATCAGCGTCAGCCTTCACTGCGAACTCGCGGAAATTCTCGAAGCTTACACAAAGATTGTCCAACGTGAGGGCAAGCTTACCGGATTGGAAGCGTACAGCGCCGCGCGTCCGCCGCACTCCGAAGGTTTGGCAATCTGGATAGCCTCTTACCTCGCAAATGAAACGAACTGTCTAAACGTCAACCTTTTGCATCTCAGCTCGCGCAAGGCGATGGAAGCGGCGTTGATTATGCAGCAGGTGTTTCCACATGTTGCCTTTCGTCGTGAGGTCACCGTCGGCCATCTTTTACTGGATACGAGTTGCGCGTGTGCCGTACATGCCAAGGTCAATCCGCCGATTCGACCGCGGGAAGATGTCGAAGCGCTGTGGCAGGCAGTGCTCGACCGTAAGGTTGATTGGATCGTAAGCGATCATGCGTGTTGTTCAGCGGAACAGAAGTGGTCAAGGAATGATCCAGATAACATTTGGTTGGCCAAATCCGGCTTCGGCGGCACCGAATATCTGCTCTCAGGGGTGTTAAGTGAAGGCAGCAGACGAGGCATGTCGTACAACCGTATGGCCGAATTGTTGAGTTGGAATCCCGCGCAGCGATTCGGCTTGCTTAGTAAGGGCGACATTGCGCCGGGCTACGACGCGGACATTGTTCTCGTTGATCCAAATTTCACGTTTGTGGTGCGAGCAGCAGAATCCGAGTCTCATCAAGGTTATTCGCCTTTCGAGGGTATTGAGCTTTCGGGCCGGGTGAAAAACACTTTTCTCAGGGGCGCCTTGATCTATGCTGATGGAAAGATCATTGGAGCGCCACGGGGCGAATTTTTGCGCAGACCACAAACCTCACCGGGCGGGCGATAAGAATAGCGACTACGCAGTTCCATTCCCTACTAAGCGCCGCCCTGGCATCAAGCCGCAGCTCGCCTGCTGTAGGTGGGCCGCGAAACCAAGCACAGCTAGGATCTCCCACCGAAGCGTAGCGGTTTTGTTCGCATCTTATTTGTTGCGGCCCGAGTCGGGCGCTTGCGCAGGTGCAGTCACCACATCTTTGCTTTTGGATCGCGGCTGAGCTGTCGATCCGATGCGTGGAAACATCAGTCGTGTAGTCAGCTATTGTGGGCTCAATGACCCGTGAAATTCGGGAGGCGCCGCTCGAAGACCGCCTTCACCCCTTCCTTGAAGTCTTCTGTCTTACGTAAGCGTGTTTGCTCTTCCAACTCATGATCGGTTGCCTTGCGCACTCGATCGGCGATATCGCCGCGCATGGTCATACGCGTGGCGATAAGCCCGAGCGGCGAATTCTCGCCGATCTCGCCAGCGAGCTTGATCGCCTCATCACGCACTTGTTGCTGCGGCACCAGCACATCAGCAAGGTCCATCGCGTAGGCTTCCTGACCAGTTACGCGGCGGCCGGTGTAAAACATCAGGGCGGCTTTGGTTTGGCCGATCACCGCCGGCAACGTGACCGTAAGACCGAAGCCGGGGTGAAAACCAAGGCGTGTGAAGTTGGCGCAGAAGCGTGCCTCCGGACAGGTCACGCGAAAATCAGCCACCATTGCAAGTCCAAGCCCACCACCGACCGCCGCCCCATGTACCGCCGCGATAATTGGTTTTTTGGTACGAAACAGTCGGTTGCCCTCAATGTAGAGTGGCGCGACGCCCGGACCCGGCTCGTTGGGACGGCGGCCCTGCGCGTCGAGCATTGAACCGTCACCGAAATTGGCGCCGGCGCAAAAAGCCTTGCCTTGGGCCGCCAAGACAACGGCCCGAATTTGGATGTCGTCATCAAAGCTCTCGAAAGCGCCGGCAATCTCTTTAATCAAAGGTATATCGAAGAAATTGTTTGGCGGTCGCCGGATCTCGACCAAAGCGACGTGGCCGCTCTTTTCGATGCCGATATCGCTCATGCGTGGGTCCCCTTACTCGGCTGCGGTGCGGCGTTCTGCCCGTTGCACGGTACGCTTGACGATCAAGGCGTCCACCACAGTGATACCATCACCCTTGGCGTGCCCGATTACGGGATTGAGGTCGACTTCAGCGACGGCGTCCGCGTGATCGAATGCAAATTGTGAAAGTTTAAGCATGAGATCCGCTAATGCCTCGGTGTCGGCCGGCGGCATGCCACGATAAGGCCCAAAGACAGCGCTGGCCCTAAGGCGGTGGATTAGCGCGCGCGCCGCCTCGTGATCGAGTGGCACTGGCGCGAGCACCGCATCGCGCACTGCCTCGATCATGACACCCCCGAGGCCAAGCATGAGCAGCGGACCCCAACATTCATCGCGGCTGATACCAACAATCACCTCGCGTCCGGCTGGTGCCATGGGCTGCACCAAGACGCCTTCAATCTCGGCCGTCGGTACGAGGCGCTTGGCGCCCTCAAGCACGCGCACATAAGCAGCCCGCGCGTCCTCAGGGGCCACGTTTAATGCTACACCGCCAACCTCCGTCTTATGCAGGATATCGGCAGACTGGACTTTCACAGCCACGGGTCCACCAATGATCCTAGCGGCCGCTTCAGCCTCTGCGGCGGAGCCTGCAAGCGTGCCCACATTCCCACCGATGCCATACGCCTCGAGTAGTGAACGTGCGCGGTATTCGCTCAGGACGGTGGCACTTGCCGCTAATGCTGCACGGACTTTGTCGAAGGCCGGATGGGGTGTGCACGCAGCTTGCGGCTTATTTAATGTCCTCACCCGTAAAGCGCGGTAATCGCCGATTGCGCCTATAGTACGCGCGCAGCCAAAGGCTCCCGTAAAAAGCGGATAACCCGCCGCATTGAGGATCTCCACGCTGCGTTCAGACGGCAAAGTATAAGTCCACATGAATATTGGCTTACGGGTATCCTTTCTTAGGTTTTCGAGTTTCGGCAAATCAATCTCGAGGAAGGCAGATCGCCGCGCCGTCACCACCACCACGATTCCGTCGATCAAAGGAGATTGTGCGACCAAGTGGGCGAACGTTGCATAGCCCAGTTTATGGACTCCCTGCGCGGTGCAATCGACTGGGTTCTGAGACGTTCCGTAGGAAGGAATGTGGACGTCGATTGATTTGCGCGTAGCCTCGTCAAGAACCGGCACCTCCAATCCTGCCGCAGCGCATGCATCTGCCATCCACACGCCGGCACCGCCAGAGGCGGTACAGATGCCGATGCGCTTGCCCACAGGCATACGGTCCCCACAGGCGAGGAAGCCAACCGCGAAGTCAATCATGTCATCGAGTTCCCGCGCTTCGATCACGCCATAGCGATCGAACGTGGCGCGATAGGACGCCTCCGAACCAGCAAGTGCGGCGGTGTGAGAGGCGACCGCGCGCGCGCCTGCTTCCGATCGGCCGATCTTGCCGACGATGATCGGCTTACCGGCGCGCAGTGCCTTTTCAGCGACACGCTTGAACTTCTCAGGTGCTTTCACGTCTTCAAGCAACAGGAGAAAAACGTCGGTCATACCTTCGTCGAGCATGTAATCGACAAAGTCGAACGCTTCGAGCGCAGCTTCGTTGCCCGTGCTGACGACATGCTGGAAGGCGAGATTGCGCGGGCGAGCGCGATCGAAAACAGCAAAGCCTAGCCCGCCACTCTGCGAAATCACCGATACTTGGCCTGCACCGAGCGCGCGGGCAGGTTTGATTGGACCGGCATTCTTATCGAATACCGGGCTAAAGGTCGGGCAGAACGCCGCCGGGATGTTGGCGAACCCTTCTGAATTGGGGCCGCTCACCGCCATATCATAGCGGCGCGCAATGACGGAGATTTCGTCCTGCATACGCGCGCCCGCTTCGCCCTCCTCGGCAAAGCCGGAAGACAGAATCATTGCCGCTTTGATACCCGCACGGCCACAACCCTCAAGCTCTGTTGGCACGTATTGGGCAGGAACAATCAGGATTGCGAGATCGGCAGGTTCGGGGAGAGTGTCGACCGATGGGTACGCTTTTAGCCCCTGAACCTCAGTCGCGCTACGGCTGACCGGATAAACCCTGCCAGCGAAAGGATGGCTCAAAATCGTTTGCAGAATTCGCCCACGTAATCCTTGCACATCGGACGAGGCACCGACGACAGCGACTGATTGGGGGCGTAGCAGTTTTCCAATGTCAGCCATATGAGCCTACCTGAGGCCCAGCCCGCGCGCGATGATGCCGCGCAGAATTTCAGTTGTGCCGCCCTGGATGGTAAGTTTCGGCGCGATGGTTGTCGCGAACGCAAGCTGCTCCTCCAGGGTCACACGATTGGCGATCTCGGGTGCCAGAAATGCGGTGAGTTCGCGCACCCTGTTGGGCAGCTTCTGTTCCCAGATCGTGCCAAGGTCTTTCACGATCGCGGCCTCGACCACGGGCTCTTTACCGGCTTGCAGCATACCGGCCACCGAGACCGACATGCGACGCAATGTGTGGAGCTGCGCAACCAATCGCCCCAGACCTTCGGCGCTGCGGGCGTCGGGTTCGGAACCGACAGCGCGAATCAATTCAAGCACGAGGTAGAAAGTTTCGAGGAAACGTTCGGGGCCGCTGCGCTCGTAAGCCAGTTCACTAGTGGCCTGCTTCCAGGCGCCGTCAATCTCACCCAAGACGTGATCATCGGGGACAAAAGTATCCTCGAAGACGACTTCATTGAAATCGCGCTGACCGGTCATCTGATAGATCGGATTGACCTTGATGCCGCGGGTCTTCATGTCCACCAGAAATTGTGTGAGACCATGGCGCCGGTTCTCGCTCGTCGGCGGCGAAGTGCGAAACAGACCAATCATGTAATCGGCCACATCCGCGTTGCTCGTCCAAATCTTGCTGCCGTTGATAAGCCAGCCTTTGTCAACCTTTGTTGCCTTGGTTTTGGCGGCAAACAGGTCCGATCCGGAGCCTGGTTCGCTCATGCCGATGACGAAGCACAATTCGCCGCGACAGATACGCGGCAGAATGTTCGCTTTAATGTGCTCCGGTGCATATTTGAGCAAAATAGGACCGCTTTGTCGGTCCGCTACGAAATGTGACCGAACGGGCGCATTGGCGACGCGGAATTCTTCTGTCACCACGTAACGCTCGAGGAAGCTGCGCCCGTGCCCGCCATATTTTTTTGGCCAGGTCATACCGATCCAGCCCTTAGCGCCAATACGTTTGCTAAAGGCGCGGTCGAGCGCGTCGCCATGCCCCGGACGGTGCGGATCAAAAGTACCTTTGGCGGTTTCGTCGGCCAGAAATGCGCGCACCTCTTGCCGCAAAGCATCGCATTTAGGAGGCAAGCGGATTTGATCGAATTGCAATTTTCTGCTCATCGCGAGGCGACCATTGGCCAGAACTCGTCCGCACCCTGCTGAGCAACGTGCCTACCAAGTTCGGCGGCCCAATAGCTTTCGCTGCCGAAGTCGTCGCGCCAAGCTAGCATACGTAGTGTGAAGCGATGCAGGATATGCTCCTTGGTGAATCCGATCGCACCAAAGACCTGATGGGCGATACCAGCACCTTCGGTGGCGGCTTCAGCACAGCGGATTTTTGCCGAAGCCCCTTCGAAAAATCCTGTTTCATCAAAACTGTCGCTCTGACCAATTGTACTGGCGGCCGAGCCCGACACGGCGAGCGCAGCTGCCGTTTCCCCAGCGAGCCGCGCGAGGTTGTGTTGGACTGCCTGGAATTTCCCAATTGGCCGTTCGAAGGCGACACGCTCATTGGCATAAGAGACACTCAACGACAAAATCGACTCAAGTGCGCCGGCAGTCTGTACGCTGCGGCTCACCGAGCCCATCAGCATCAAGGCTGTATGGTCAAGACCGAACGGTGCCCGCGCATAGCGCAAAGGCTTCACACGTTGAAAGCGCACGATGTTTGACGGATCACCTGCCAGGGTCTGCCCTTCACCAATCGTGCAATCGCTTGCAGCGACTAGCGCAACGACAACTCCTTCTTCGCCTTGTGCCAAGACAGCTATGTTTTGCGCCTCGGAAGCGAATGGAATCCCGATTGCGGGACCGCTCAGCGTGCCGTCCTTGTCGAAAATGATACGATCGGAAGGTCTGCTCGGGGCAATTGTCATGGACCCATTCGGCGCCGCCACTCCGGCGCGCGTCAGCAGCCAGCCTGCCAACAGCGTTTCGGCGAGTGGAACGGCCACAGCGAAGCGCCCGGCAACGCCTAGCACGGCGAAGCCCTCGGCAAGACTAGCGCCAGCGCCGCCAAGCCGTTCCGGAACCCAAGCAAGTGGCAGGCCGGCATCGGAAAGTGCCTGCCAAAATAGCGCCTTCCAAGCACCGTCATCGAGCCGGTTAATAGTCTGTGGGTCGGCGAGGTCTGCAAAAATTCGGGCCACCGACTCGGCGACGATATGGTCGCTGTCGTTTGTCACTATCGGTGTTTCTTTCGTTTCCTTGCGACCATTCGCAAGGAACCATGGTGAGATGAAGCAGCAAGGATGGCAAGCCGAGTATATGGCGGATTAACCGCCCTTCTTTGATAGCATCAAAGCTAGTTTCAAGGGGGTGGGCAATCACGGAGGATTCAATCGTGTCAGGGGAGTTTTCGAATAAGGTTGCGGTGGTCACTGGTGGCAGCCGTGGCATCGGCCGGGAAATCGCGGCCGACCTCGCTCGGGCCGGCGCGCAGACCGTCATTGTGTCTTCGTCAACTGAAAATCTCGCGGCGGCAAGCAAAACGATCGCAGCGGC
>JBAQBC010000041.1:0-12385 GCA_049286035.1 Xanthobacteraceae bacterium | reverse complement strand
GGACGCTCATTTTTCGCGTCATGCCCGCCCGGCCATGACGCACGATATAGATAACGGCGTCGGAAGCTCCCTACACCCGCCGCTCGACCAGCATGCGCTTGATCTCGGCGATGGCTTTCGCCGGATTAAGATGCTTGGGGCACGCCTTGGCGCAATTCATGATGGTGTGGCAGCGATAGAGCCGGAACGGATCTTCCAGATTGTCGAGACGATGGCCGGTCGCCTCGTCGCGTGAATCCATGATGAAGCGGTTTGCCTGCAGGAGCGCCGCCGGGCCGAGAAAGCGCTCCGAGTTCCACCAATAGCTCGGGCAAGCCGTTGAGCAGCAGGCGCAGAGGATGCACTCGTAGAGCCCGTCGAGCTTCTGCCGGTCCTCGTGGCTCTGCTTCCATTCCTTCTGCGGGGTCGGCGAAACCGTCTGCAGCCACGGCTCGATCGAGGCGTGCTGGGCGTAGAAGTTGGTCAGATCCGGCACCAGGTCTTTCACCACCGGCAAGTGCGGCAGCGGGTAGATGCGGACGGCGCCGCTGATCTCGCTCATCGCTTTGGTGCAGGCGAGCGTATTGGTGCCGTCGATATTCATCGAGCACGAGCCGCAAATGCCTTCGCGGCAGGAGCGGCGGAAGGTCAGTGTCGCATCGACATTGTTTTTGATCCAGATCAGCGCATCGAGCACCATCGGTCCGCAATCGCCGGTGTCGACGTAATAGGTGTCGATGCGCGGATTGCGTCCGTCGTCCGGACTCCAGCGATAGATGCGGTATTCGCGCTGCCACTTGGCGTTCACCGGACGTGGCCAGGTTTTGCCCTGCATGACCTTGGAATTCTTCGGCAGCGTGAATTGAACCATAAGGACCTCGATGAAAACCCGTGCGTTACCCGTCGCAATGGACCCGCTCAGTACACCCGCTTTTTGGGCTCGATATAGGCGACGTCGTTGGTGAGCGTGTAGGTATGGACCGGACGATAGTCGATCGTGACCTCGCCGTTCGCATGATTGAGCCAGCTCAAAGTGTGCTTCATCCAATTCTGATCGTCGCGGTCGGGAAAATCCTCGCGCGCATGGGCGCCGCGGCTTTCGGTGCGGTTGACGGCGGAGTCCATCGTCACCACGGCCTGTTCGACCAGATTGGCGAGTTCGAGCGTCTCGATCAGATCGGAATTCCAGATCAGCGAACGATCCGACACTCGCAGGTCGCCGACACCGTCATAGACCTGATGGATGAGCTTGGAACCTTCTTCGAGCACTTCGCCGGTGCGGAAGACGGCGCAATTGTTCTGCATGACCTGCTGCATCCTCGCTCGCAGCTGCGCGGTCGGCGTGCCGCCCGACGCATGGCGGAATTTGTCGAGCCGCGCCAGCGGCCGCTCGGCCGAATCCTTGGGCAGTTCGGGATGCTTGTCGTTTGCGGTGAGGATTTCGGCGCAGCGCAGCGCCGCCGCGCGTCCGAACACCACAAGGTCGATCAGCGAATTCGATCCGAGCCGGTTGGCGCCATGCACGGAGACGCAGGCCGCCTCGCCCAGCGCCATCATGCCGGGCACAACGTGATCGGAATTGCCGTTTTTCTTGGTCAGCGCCTCGCCGTGATAATTGGAGGCGATGCCGCCCATATTGTAGTGCACGGTCGGCAGGATCGGCACCGGCTCGCGCGTAAGATCGACGCCGGCGAATATGCGCGCGGACTCAGTGATGCCCGGCAGGCGCTCGGCCAGGATCTTCGGATCGAGATGGTCGAGATGGAGGAAAATGTGATCCTTCTTCGGCCCGACGCCGCGGCCCTCGCGGATTTCGATGGTCATCGCGCGCGAGACCACGTCGCGCGAGGCGAGATCCTTGGCCGACGGCGCGTAGCGCTCCATGAAGCGCTCGCCTTCTGAATTGACGAGGTAGGCGCCTTCGCCGCGCGCGCCTTCGGTGATGAGCACGCCGGCCCCGTAGACGCCGGTGGGGTGGAATTGGACAAATTCCATGTCCTGGAGCGGCAGGCCCGCGCGCAACATCATGGCGTTGCCATCGCCGGTCTGGGTATGTGCGCCGGTGCAGGAGGCATAGGCCCGGCCGTAGCCGCCCGTCGCCAGGATCGTCATCTGCGCGGAAAAGCGATGGATCGATCCGTCGTCGAGGTTGATGGCGACCACGCCGCGGCAGCGGCCGTCGTCGTCCATGATCAGATCGATAGCGAAATACTCGATGAAGAACTCGGTCGAATGCCGCAGCGCCTGCCCGTACATGGTGTGCAGCATGGCGTGGCCGGTGCGGTCGGCCGCGGCGCAGGTGCGCTGCGCGGTGCCCTTGCCGTAGTGGGTGGTCATTCCGCCGAATGGGCGCTGGTAGATCTTGCCGTCGTCGCGCCGCGAGAATGGCAGGCCCCAATGCTCCAGCTCGTACACGGCTTGCGGCGCGTTGCGGCACATATATTCGATCGCGTCCTGGTCGCCGAGCCAGTCCGACCCTTTGACGGTGTCGTACATGTGCCAGCGCCAATCGTCTTCGCCCATATTGCCGAGCGCGGCGGCAATGCCGCCTTGCGCCGCGACGGTATGCGAGCGCGTCGGAAACACTTTGGTGATGCAGGCGGTGCGCAGGCCGGCTTCGCTGCAGCCGACGACCGCGCGCAATCCGGCGCCGCCAGCGCCGATCACCACGACGTCGTAGGCGTGATCCTCGATCGGATAGGTTCGGCCGTTAATGGCCGATGCGGCGCCAGCGCTTGGTCCGGTCTCGGCCATGCTCACAATCCGAATGCCAGCTTCAATATGCCGTAGACCGAGGCGAGCCCGACGGCGATGGCAAAGAACGTATTTGCCATCAGCAAGGTGAGCTTGAGTGGATCGTCGTGGACGTAATCTTCGATGATCACCGCCATGCCGATCCGCATATGGATGGTGATCGACATCACGAACAATAGCATGATGATGACGACTGCCGGTGAGCCCAGGATTTGCGCTACCGCGGCCTGGTTGCGGCCAAGGAGCGTAATGAGAATGGCGATCGCGGCGATGGTCAGGGGCACATTGGCCACTGCTGTGAGCCGCTGATGCCAGAAATGCTCGGTGCCGGATCTGGCGGCGCCGCGGCCGAGCACGCGGCCGAGCGGTGTGCGGATGTGCAATGGCCCGGGCATTATGCAATCCCCATCGTGAGCATGATGAACAGCCACAGCACGATCGTGATTGTGATCGAGCCGATCAGGCTCGCGGCCGCCAGCCATTCACGCTCCTTGGGTCCGAAGCCGCGCCCGGTGTCCCAGATCAGGTGGCGGATGCCGCCCAGCATGTGATGGATCACGCTCCAGGTATAGCCGAACAGGATGAGGCGCCCGATCCATGAGCTGGCGAACCATTGAAAGCGGGCATAGGCGTTGGGATTAGCCGCGGCGATAAGCCACCAAGCCAGTAACAACGTGCCGAAATAATTGGCAAAGCCGGTGGCGCGATGGACGATCGACATCATCATCGTCAGCATCGGCCGGTAGATCTGCAGATGCGGCGATAATGGCCGTTTGGCGCCTGCGTTTTGTTCCAGCGAATGTGTGTCGGCCATCATGCTCATCCGCTTGGGTGGCGCCGCCGTTGTGCAGCGCTTGGAGTTCCTATCGAATTCGCGCGGCCGCCGCAACGCGCGTGCGCCTGGATGCGACCTGGATACGACTTGGGCGCGACCTGGGCACGCGGCATCTGGTGCGGAGGGCCAGCTTTCGTATTTTGCGAAAATATAACTCGTTTTCTTCAGCGCAATCAGCAATATTTGAAACCTGACTTCGCCGATTACGAAGGATGGTGTCCGCCAATGCGTTTCGACCTCGCCGATCTCAGCCTGTTCCGCCATGTCGTCGAAGCCGGCAGCATTACCCACGGCGCCGAACGCGCGCATCTGGCGCTCGCCGCCGCTTCCACCCGTATCCGCAACATGGAAGACGTACTCGGCGTACCGCTCCTGACGCGCGGCCGCCAGGGCGTAACGCCGACCCAAGCGGGCCGGACACTGTTGCAGCATGCTCGCGCCATTTTGCGCCAATCGGAGCGGCTGCACGAGGACTTAAGCGCCTATGGCGGCGGCCTTGGCGGGCAAATCCGGGTGTTGTCGAACACCAACGCGCTGACCGAATTTCTTCCCGAAGCGTTGAGCTCGTTTCTCGCCGCGCATCCGCATGTCAGCATCGATCTCGAGGAGCGGCTGAGCGATGAGATTGTCGGCTTGATTGCGGAAGGAGTTGCCGACATCGGCATCGTCGCCGGCACGGTCGATGCCGGCGCGCTTGAGACCTATCCGTTCCGCCGCGACCGCTTTGTGCTTGTGGTTGCGCGCTGCCATCCGCTCGCCAAGCGCGCCAGGATCAGCTTCGAGGAAGTGCTCGAGCACGATTTCATCGGTCTCGATCGCGCCAGCGCGCTGCAGCGTTTCCTGGCCAGCAAAGCCGCCCGCATTGGCCGGCCGCTGCGGTTGCGGGTGCAATTGCGCAGTTTCGACGCGGTGTGCCGGCTGGTCGAGTGCAAAGTCGGCATCGGCATCGTGCCGGAAACCACGGCGCGCCGGGTCGCCAAGACCATGGCGATCAAACCGGTGACGCTGTCGGATCCATGGGCGGTGCGCGATCTCACCATTTGCGTCAAAAGCCGCGACGAATTGCCGGTCTATGGGCGCCAGCTGGTCGAGCACCTAAGGTCCAGAAGTCAGTAATCAGTGGTCCAATAATCAGAAAAGCGTTTCTGATTACTGATTCCTGACGTCTGATTCCTGCTACCTAGTTCCTGCTACCTAGTTCCTGTTACCTGGGCATCAGGACCCAATAATCGAGGTCGAGGAGCACCGCGGCTTCGTAATTCTCGCCGGATTGCAGCGGAAAATCCGCGCAAGGCCGGTCTTTGGTGGCGATCGTGCGCAGCCGCAGCGCGCCGAGATCGGCGCGGCCGGGCAATTCCGCTTTGGCCAGCACTTCCGACCAGGCGAAGACCGTGCCGCCGGCAAACAGCGGCGCAACATGGCGGCCGCCGTTGATCGCGGCGACGTGAAACGCATTGGCCAAACCGTTCAAGGACAGCGCGCGCGCCAGCGAAATGACATGCCCGCCATAGATCAGCCGCCGCCCGAACCGCCCTTGGCCCTCGACGAATTGATTGAAATGAATGCGCGCGGTGTTCTGATAGAGCCGAGTCGCGATCTGATGCTCGGCCTCCTCGACCGTGACGCCGTCGACATGATCGATCCGCTCGCCGACTTCGTAGTCGCCGAAACGGTCGGCGCTGCCGGCGAGCGCGAAGTCATAGGCGGCGACGTCGATCGGCGGACAGGCCTCGCCGAGGAGTTTGGGATCGAGCGCGGTCGGCAGGCGCGGTACGTGATCGCCCGGCGGGCCCGCCGCCTCATCACGCTTGCGCACCATGACCCAGCGCACATATTCGAGCACCGGCGCGCTGTCCTGGTTGTAGCCGGTAGTGCGAACGTAAACGATCCCGGTCTTCCTGCTCGAATTTTCCTTCAATCCGATCACCTCGGATTGTGCTGCGAGCGTATCGCCGGGATAGACGGGCTTGCGGAAAAAACAATTGGCGTAGCCGAGATTGGCGACCGCGTTGAGCGACACGTCGGGTACGGTCTTGCCGAACACCACATGAAAAACCAGCAAATCGTCGAGCGGCGAGCGCGGATAACCGATCGCTTTGGCGAAGGCGTCGGAGGATTGAACCGCAAAGCGCGGGCCGAACAATCCGGTGTAAAGCGCGGCGTCGCCGGTGGTCAGCGTGCGCGGCGTGGCGTGCCGGATGACCTGCCCGACGCGGAAATCCTCAAAGAAATTGCCGAGACTGTTCTTGGACATGACTTTCACATGGCTTTACTTTCACACGGCTTTCGACTTTCAGGCGGCGCGCTGGCGGCGACCGGCGTTCCGCTTGCTTCTGGTCGCATTGGACCCGCCTTATTGGACCTGTCTTAACCGGCCCCGCGAAGCGGGGAAAGCATCTGGCTTGACTGACGGGAATGTGAGGAGAAGCTGACCTGCCGTTTTGCTAATGCTTCGCCCGCCAGATGGCCGGATAATATGAGCATCGAAGCCACATCTCATTCAGTGGGCCTGCAGGAGCCAGCGACAGGCGGGGCCGTGATTCATCCGCGCTGGGTGCGCATCACGCATTGGATCAATGCGCTGGCGATGGTCATGATGATCGGTTCGGGCTGGCAAATTTACGATGCCTCGCCGCTATTCGCTTTCCTCAATTTTCCGCCTCAACTGGCGCTCGGCGGATGGCTTGCCGGGGCGCTGTTGTGGCACTTCGCCGCCATGTGGCTTCTGGTGATCAACGGCATCGTCTACGTCACGCTCGGCTTCGCCACCGGGCGATTCCGCCGCAAGCTGTTGCCGATCCGGCCCCGCGCCGTGCTCAGCGATTTTTTTGCGGCCTTGCGCGGCCGGCTCTCGCATGACGATCTCTCCGTCTACAATTCGGTGCAGCGGCTACTCTATGCCGGCGTGCTCGTGGCCGGCGTCGTCATCGTTCTTTCGGGGCTGTCGATCTGGAAGCCGGTGCAGTTCAAGTACCTCACCGTCTTCTTCGGCGGCTATGACACCGCGCGTTATGTCCACTTCTTTGCCATGGCCGCAATCGTGGCCTTTCTGACAATCCATGTCGCGCTTGCGCTGATCGTGCCAAAAAGCCTGCGCGCCATTATCTTGGGGCGGTAGAGGAAAATCGGATGCCCCAGAAGCGCAAAACACCGCCCGGCATCGATGCCAAGCTCCTGATCAAGGATGCGGCGAAACTATTGCCGGCCCCGTCGCGGCGGCTGTTTCTGCGCGGCGCTGCCAGCCTCGGCTCGCTGGCGATGCTGACCGGCTGCGACATCATCGACGGGCCGACGGCCGAGAACGCCTTGCGCGTAATCTCGCGGTTTAACGACCGCGTCCAGGCGCTGTTGTTCAGCAAGACAACGCTGGCGCCCGAATTTCCGGAAAGCGCGATCACGCGGCCGTTTCCGTTCAATGCCTATTATTCGCTCGACGAGGCGCCGGATATTGACGGCGACACTTATCAGCTCGAGATCGGTGGGCTCGTTGACAACAAGAAGTCCTGGACGGTTGCCGAACTCGGCCGCTTGCCGGAGGTGTCGCAAATCACCCGGCTCGTTTGCGTCGAAGGCTGGAGCGCGATCGGCTCGTGGCAGGGCGTGCGGCTGTCTGATTTCCTTAAAGGGATCGGCGCCGATTTGAACGCGAAATATGTCTGGTTCCAGTGTGCGGAGGGCTACTCCAACACCATCGACATGCCGACCGCCTTGCACCCACAAACCCAATTGACGCTCAAATTCGATCACCAGACCCTGCCGACCGCCTACGGTTTCCCGATCAAGATCCGCATCCCGACCAAGCTCGGATTCAAGAACCCGAAATACGCCACCGCGATGTGGGTGCAGAACAACGACGCCGGCGGCTATTGGGAAAACCAGGGCTACAACTGGTTCAGCGGGCTCTGAGAATTTTTCCGCTCGGCGAATTCGCCGCTCTGAAATTGTCGTTTTTCGCCGCCCGCGCGGCTGCGCTTGCCAAGCGGCGTGACGGCGATTAGCAATCGACGCCTCATTTGCCGGGGCGTCTTGCATGGCTCGTTACAAGCTTCTTCTCCTCGCCGGCGACGGCATCGGTCCGGAGGTCATGGCCGAGGTCAAGCGGCTGCTTGGCTTTTACGCGGCAAAGGGAGTCGCTGATTTCGATATCGAGGAGGATCTGGTCGGCGGCGCCGCCTATGACGTGCACCAATTGGCGATCACCGATGCCACCATGGCGAAAGCGCATGCCGCGGATGCGGTGATCTTCGGTGCGGTGGGCGGACCCAAATGGGACAAGGTGCCGTTTAAGGCGCGGCCCGAAGACGGCTTGCTGCGCCTGCGCAAGGAGCTCGACCTGTTCGCCAATATCCGCCCCGCGATCGTCTATCCGGCGCTGGCCGATGCTTCGAGCCTCAAGCGCGAAGCGGTGGAAGGGCTCGACATCGTCATCCTGCGCGAGCTCACGGGCGGAGTTTATTTCGGCGAGCCCAAGACCATTACCGATCTCGGCAACGGCCAGAAACGCGCCGTCGACACCCAGGTTTACGACACTTATGAGATCGAGCGCATTGCGCGTGTCGGTTTCGAATTGGCGCGGCGGCGGCGCAACAAGCTGACCTCGATGGAAAAACGAAACGTGATGAAGACCGGCGTACTCTGGCACGAGGTGGTGGAGGAGCTGCACAAGCGCGAGTACAAAGACGTACAGCTTGAACATATGCTGGCGGATGCTGGCGGCATGCAGCTGGTGCGCTGGCCGAAACAGTTTGACGTTATCGTCACCGACAACTTGTTTGGCGACATGTTGTCGGACGTCGCGGCGATGTTGACCGGATCGCTCGGCATGTTGCCGTCGGCCTCGCTCGGCGAAGTCGATGCAAAGACCAGGCGGCGCAAGGCGATGTACGAGCCGGTGCACGGCTCGGCGCCGGACATCGCTGGCAAGGGCATGGCCAATCCGATCGCCATGCTGGCCTCGTTCGCCATGGCGTTGCGCTACTCCTTCAATATGGCGAAAGCGGCCGATGCGCTCGATGCGGCGATTGCGGCGACGCTGGCGAAAAACCTGCGCACCGCCGACATCAAATCCGAAGGCGCCAAGGTCGTCAGTACGGCGGAGATGGGCGCGGCCATTGTCGGCGAATTGGAACAGCTTGCGGCCTAAGCCACTCAATCTTTCCGGAAAACGAGATTGGGCCCGAAATCCTGCGTCAGCCGGAATCGGCTGCGGTCATCAGCCCGACAGTCTCCTCGCGCGCTTCCAGCACCTCGATCTGCACGATCCCGCGATTGTCGCGCAGCGTCCGCGCCATGCCGGCCAGCACTTTGTGCTCGTAGCGCTCGACATCGATCTTGATTGCGAGGGTTTGGCCGGTGAGCGCCACAAAATCATCGAAGCGCACGACCTCGACGTCGCAACCTTGGCTTGGTCCTTGTCCTTCGCCCTGTTCTTGCCGGGCGGTCTCGACGATCTGGGAGAGGCCGATATCGCGCTCCGGTCCGGGCACGAGCCGAAATCGCCCAGGCTCGGCGCCGAGCGCCAGCGGATGGTTTTCCAGATTGGCGTCGAAGAGGTCGTTGATCAGAAGATTGGCGCCGAGGTGAACGCGATTGCGGCGATCGGGCTCGAACAGGATGGCGCGCGGCACCAGCCGGTTCTTCATGAGGATGCAAGTGTAGAGCCCGAGATTGGCGCCGACATCGATGAAGATGTCCGGTTGATCGCGGCGGCGCCGCGCATGAAATTTTTCAGTTCGCCATGCTCGGCGATCTTGGCGGAGATTTCGAGGCCGCCGACATTGGCCGAGCGCACCAAAAACTCCGCGCCGAAATAGCGGCAGATGAAATAGCGACCGCGATGGACGAGTTTGTTGTACGGGCTGTAGAAGCGGCGCCGGACCTTGTTGCGCCAGTGGGGTGGGAAAAAGCTCATGCGCGAAGAATAGTCGCAACCGCAATGGCAAACCTAAAGCCATGTCGGTTTGGCGTCATGACCCCACCCCAGTTCGCTCGCGTGTCGGGGCGCGTGGCGCCGTGGCTAAACCTGCTTAAAACGGCGTGTTTGGATTTAGGCCGGTGCCGTCGAAAGCGCTTGGCAGCGGACGCCGGCCAGTCCCTTGAAGGTCCGGCCCATAGAACCAATAGGGCCGGCCGGGATCGCCGCCGGGTGGCAGAACATAATCGTGGAAGCTGCGATCGCCGACCGAGACCTCGGTCCCGGTGTCGAGATAGGAGCGCCGCCGCGGGATCACGATGACCTTATTGTGACCGTTGCCGTCGGGAATGATTGTCGCGGTCGGCTGGATGATGGTGCCGCTGGCGGAGCGCTCGACTGGCTGCGGCGTAAGCGGCTGCTTTTTGGCTGCTGCTGCTGGCATTACGGTGGCGGCAAGCACGGCGGCACAGAGGCCGCTGAAAACCGCACCGGTAAGCGGACGCACGACTGAAGACATGGTTCCTCACTATCGTTGTCACCAATCTAGCCTGATTTGCCGGCCGGCGACAGCGCCGTGAATAACTCTCGCTGCCACCATAGGTTTCAAGCTTGGCGCCAGCGGCCGTGAGACAAGGCTGGCTGCCGCATCCGTGATGTTGGGTGGAGTGCCTATATTCCCGGGACCCAGCGTTGTGTTTGCGGGTGTTCTCGCTTAGAAGCGCTTGCGCTCGGTCCCCGCCCAGCGGGTGGGCCGTTTGTTCGGTGGAGATTAAGGATGGGTTACAGCGTCGCCGTTGTCGGTGCGACCGGCAATGTCGGGCGGGAAATGCTCGGGATTCTGGCCGAGCGGTCGTTCCCCGCCGATGAAATCGTGGCGCTCGCCTCGCGCAGGAGCCAGGGCGTGGACATCTCCTATGGCGAGCGCACGCTGAAGGTCAAAGCGCTTGAACACCACGATTTCTCCGGTACCGACATCTGCCTGATGTCGGCGGGCGCGGCGGTGTCGAAGGAGTACTCGCCAAAAATCGCCGCTGCCGGCGCGGTGGTGATCGATAATTCGTCGGCGTGGCGCTACGACTCCGACGTCCCTCTGATTGTGCCCGAGGTTAATGCCGACGCTGTCGCCGGTTTTCGCAAGCGCGGCATCATTGCCAATCCGAATTGCTCGACGGCGCAGCTCGTCGTCGCGCTTAAGCCGCTGCACGATCGCGCCAGAATCAAGCGCGTGGTCGTCGCCACCTATCAGTCGGTGTCCGGCGCCGGCAAGGAGGCCATGGACGAGCTGTTCACCCAAACCAAGGCGGTGTTCCAGATCGATGAGGTTGCGGCGAATAAATTTCCGAAGCGGATCGCGTTCAATGTGATCCCGCAGATCAACGTCTTCATGGAGGACGGTTACACCCGGGAAGAATGGAAGATGGTGGTCGAGACCAAGAAAATTCTCGATCCCAAGATCAAGCTGACCGCGACCTGCGTGCGCGTGCCGGTCTTCATCAGCCACTCCGAAGCGGTGAACATCGAGTTCGAGCAGCCGATCACCCCAGATGAGGCGCGCGAGATTCTGCGTAGCGCGCCAGGCTGCCTGGTGATCGATTCGCGCGAGCCCGGCGGTTATGTGACGCCGTACGAGGCGGCCGGAGAGGATGCCACCTATATCAGCCGTATTCGCGAGGACGCCACGGTCGAGAATGGCTTGTCGATGTGGATCGTCTCGGACAATTTGCGCAAAGGCGCGGCGCTCAACACCATCCAAATTGCCGAGTGCCTGGTCAACCGCAAGCTGATCACAGCCAAGCGCAAAGCGGCGTAGCTCACCTCTCCCCGCTGCGCGGGGAGAGCATAGGCGTCCTTTCGGACACCGTTCTTGAGTTCGAACGCCGATCAAAGACCGGCTATGCGCGAAGCGTGGTGGGTGAGGGGGTCTTGCTGGGATTCTAGGCGCCCTTGATCGCCCCCTCATCCCGACCTTCTCCCCGCACGCGGGGAGAAGGAGTGGCGCGCGGCGGCAAGCCCTGAGAATTGGCACGATGCCAACAAGCCGCTAGCGTGGCACATCAACACAGGCGGGTTCACCAACAATGACCGTCCGGCCGCGCCGTAGCGTGCTCTATATGCCCGGATCGAATGCGCGCGCGCTGGAAAAAGGGCGCGACTTGCCGGCCGACGGCCTTATCCTCGATCTCGAAGACGCGGTCGCGCCGGAGGCCAAGGTGCAGGCGCGCGACGCGGTCGTCAAAGCATTGCAGCAAGGTTTCGGCGAGCGCGAAGTGCTGGTGCGCATCAACGGCCTCGATACGCGCTGGTGGGTCGAGGACATCAACGCCGCCGCTGCCGTCCGTCCGGATGGCGTGCTGGTGCCCAAAGTTTCGTCGCCGCGCCAATTACAGGACCTAGCGGCGCGTCTCGTCGACATGGGCACCGATCCGCATGTCCGCGTCTGGGCGATGATGGAAACGCCGCTTGCCATGCTCAACGTCCGCGACATTGCCGCCGCCGCGCTCGATTCAGAGACGCGGCTTGCCGGTTTCGTGATGGGCACCAACGATCTCGCCAAAGATACGCGCGCCCATCTCGTTGCCGGCCGCGCGCCGATGGTGCCGTGGCTGATGAATTGCATCGCCGCCGCGCGCGCCTACGGGCTCGATATCCTCGATGGGGTTTACAACGATATCGGCGACGCGGAGGGATTCGCCGCGGAATGCCGGCAAGCGCGCGACTTCGGTTTCGACGGCAAGACGCTCATTCATCCGCGCCAGATCGAGCCTTGCAATGCGGCTTTCTCACCGAGCCCCGAAGAGGTGGAAACGGCGCGCAAAATCATCGCCGCGTTCGATCTGCCAGAAAACGAAAACAAGGGCGTGCTGCAAGTCGACGGCCGTATGGTCGAGCGCCTGCACGCCGAG
>JBAQBC010000040.1:0-18741 GCA_049286035.1 Xanthobacteraceae bacterium | reverse complement strand
GCACGCCGCGCCAAGTCTCGACGCCAATTCTGCGCAATCAGCCGCCGCAGCGATCGGCCACCTTGCCAAGGGTAACGAGCGTCTCGCCCGTGCGCAGGACGCACATTTATGACAGCGGCGCTCGCTTTCCAAGCGGGATCTGGCCCCCGCCAGGCGGCTTACGGACGGCTTGCTTGCAACCGCGCGCCGGGCTTTATGCTACTGACACCTAAGGGGGTCTTGCGGCATGGCAGGCCCGAACCTGCGGCTACGCGGTGGGCGTGTCGCTGGGCGGGAACTTCGGCGCCAAGCAGCAGCGATTGGACCGATGAACAAGTCTGAGCCGACCGATTCCGATGCGCCCGTTTCCGGCCTGCTGCGGCAGGGAACCGCGTTTATCCGCGATTTCGCGGCGTTTGCCGGCCTGAGCGGGGTCATGGCGTCGGCGCTCGCCGTCATTGCCGCAACCTTCGAAGGCGCCGGCCTCCTTCTTCTGGTGCCGTTGTTGTCGCTCATCACCGCCTCCGATACCGGCACCGGATGGACGCACAGATTCCTTATGCAGGCGTTCGAAATCGCCGGCGCGCAGACGCGCTCGGCGCGCCTGTCGCTGTTGCTCGGCCTATTTGCAGGATCGGTGGTCATCCGAGCGATTATCGTTGCCCGCCGCAACATCATGCTGACGCGGATCGAATGGGCTTTATCGAAACCGTCCGCGCCCGCCTCGCCGGGCGAATCGCCGCCGCGCCCTGGCCGGTGGTATCGCGCTCGCAGCATGCGCGCGTCACCCACCTGATGAGCGGTGACATTCACCGCGTCGGCACGGCGACGCACTACGTGGTGCAGTTCGCGGCGACGCTGGTCATCATCGGGGCGCAGATCGTCATTGCTTTCCTGCTCGCGCCTCTTTTGACCGTCGTAGCTCTGATCCTGATTGCGATCGGTGCGGGTGTGGGCTTTGTCATGCTGCGGCGGGCGCACGATTTCGGGGCGCGGTTAAGCCGCATGGGCATTGAGCTGATGCATGAGACCTCGCAGTTCCTCGGCGGACTGAAGCTCGCCGCCGGGCAAAACCGCCAAGCCAATTTCGTCGCCGAATTTCAGGGTAGTCTCGACAGGCTCAAGCGCGAGCAGCTCGAAATAATCTTAGGCTGATTGTATTTCGCTTTAGATTGTTGTTTGAGCATGATCTTTTGCGAAAAGATCATGCTCCGTACAAAAACCTGGAACAACAATCGATTCAGTCCGAATCAATCACGCTCTAGACGCGCCTTGCGCGCGAACCGGATCAGGGAAAAATGACCGAGCGGCGGCATCGCGCGCCGCTCGACGAATTCGACGCCGCCATGATGCGCCGCCCAGCACGCCAGCCGCTGCCAGCCGAATTCCGGGTGCCAGCCGAGGCGGCGCGCCAGCGGTGCGAAGCATTTCTCAGCCGTCGCACGCAGGCCGCTCTCGGCGCCGAGATGATTCACCAGGACAATTTCGCCGCCCGGCCTGGTGACGCGCGCGAACTCATCGAGCGTCGCCTCCGGATCGGGCACCGCCGTAATCACGTATTGCGCTACCACCACATCGAATGCCGCTTCGGCAAATGCGAGATGCTGCGCATCCATCACGGCGAGCCCGTTGACATTGCCAAGCTGACGCTCGGCGACGCGGGCCTTGGCTTTGCGCAGCATCGGCGCCGATAGGTCCACCCCAACGAGCCGGTTTGCCGAGGAATAATCCGGCAAGGACAACCCGGTGCCGACTCCGACTTCGAGGATGCGCCCGCCGATCCGCTCGGCCGCGGCGACCGCCGCCTTGCGGCCGCGTTCGAATACCGCGCCGAAGACGAAATCGTAGATCGGCGCCCAGCGCGCATAGGCTTTGGCGATGACCGCTTTGTCGAGCTGATCCGCCATTGCTGGACGTCAGCGCCGCATGCGGAGACCGCCGCCGTCACGATCGCCAGCGCGGCGGCAGTTTTGCGAAGCGATCATGCGGGCATTATCTGGCGGCCGCGAGCGCCGCTTCGGTGGCGCCGGTCGCGCGGGCCGACGGGATAGTGCCGGCGATAACCCCGCCGCCGAGCACGCGGGCCTGGCCCTCGGCCGCCTCGTAGAAGACGCAGGCCTGTCCGGGCGAAATGCCGTCTTCACCGGCGATCAGCTCGACTTCAAAACTATCGGCACTGCGGCGGAGCCAGGCGGCTTGCGGCGCGCGCGTCGAGCGGACCTTGACGTAGATTTCGCCATGATCGCTGACCGCTTCGTCGATCGTGCGATCGCCGAGCCAGTTCACGTCGCGCAAGCGAATGCGACTGGTCCGCAACGCTTCGCGCGGTCCGACCACGACCCGGCGTGACGCCGCATCGAGACGCACCACGTAGAGCGGCGAACCGGTGGCGACGCCAAGCCCACGCCGCTGACCGACGGTGAAATGAATAATGCCATCATGGCGGCCGAGCACGCGACCCTCGAGATCGACGATCTCGCCGGGTCCGGCGGCGCCGGGACGCAGCCGTTCGATCACATCGGCATAGCGGCCGTTTGGCACAAAACAGATGTCCTGGCTGTCCTGCTTATCGGCGACGGTGAGCCCGAAGCGGCGGGCCAATTCGCGCGTCTCCGCTTTAGTGCGATCGCCCAGCGGGAAGCGCAGCAGATCGAGCTGCGCGCGCGTCGTCGCGAACAGAAAGTAGCTCTGGTCGCGCTCGGCTTCGCGCGCCCGGTAGAGCGCACGGTGGCCGTCGGCCAGCCGGCGCGAGGCGACGTAGTGGCCGGTGGCCAATACCGCGGCGCCGAGCTCGCGCGCGGTCACCAATAGATCGCGAAATTTGATCGCCTGATTGCACTCGACGCACGGCACCGGCGTCTCGCCGGCGACATAGCTTTCGGCGAACCGGTCGATGACCGCTTCTTTGAAGCGCTGTTCGTAGTCGAGCACGTAGTGTGGAATGCCGATCCGCGCGGCCACGGCCCGCGCGTCGTGAATGTCGCGGCCGGCGCAGCAGGCACCTTTGCGGTGGGTCGCTGCGCCATGGTCGTAGAGCTGGAGCGTGATGCCGACGACGTCATAGCCCTCCTCGGCCAGCAGCGCCGCCGTCACCGAGGAATCGACGCCGCCCGACATGGCCACGACCACCCGCGTCTGCGACGGCGGTCCTTCGAGATCGAGCGTGTTCAAGGCCATGGGAGTAGACATAAGGAGCGATAATGTCCTGCAGCGAACATCCGTAAGTTAAGAACCGCGGGCCCACACGGGGCCGAGCACGGGAGCCGCCGAAAGTGGGAGCCGGCGCTCTTTACTATAGGCGGCGCGGTCCCGCTCCGCCATGCCGGAGCGGGCGGCCGTTAACGTGTTGAAAAGGAGCCGCCCGTCGGCCCGTCCCAGCACATGCAAATATTGCCCGGAAATGCCGCGAAAACCGAGATTCCGCTTAGGTAAATCTTAAGTCGGTGCTCGTAGATTGCCCCGCTGTAGAGTTGTCGAGTGTGAGAGTTCCTATGACTGAACCCCATCGCCCGAGGGTTAAATATGTGATCGGGCCGGACGGCTCGCCCCTGACTGTTGCCGATCTGCCGGCGCCCGGGACGAAACGTTGGGTCATCCGCCGCAAAGCCGAAGTCGTTGCCGCCGTCCGTGGCGGGCTGCTGTCGCTCGAAGAGGCCTGCAGCCGGTACACGCTCACGGTCGAAGAATTCCTGTCGTGGCAATACTCCATCGACCAGCATGGCCTTGCCGGGTTGCGCACCACGCGCATTCAGCAATATCGCCAGTAGCGGCCTAAGCCATCCCGCAATCAGCGGCGCGCTGTCTGCGGCGCGCGTCCGATTCGTTTCGGAACGCGCGCATATGGCGCGTTAACCCGCCGCTAACCATGCCGCGGGCAAAGCTTGGCGCGCGCAAATCTCGCCGCATGCAGGCGTGCCCAGGCGCGAGGGAGGACGTCGGCTATGGCCAATGTGATCGGTCTGGTCGGCCGTACCGTTGCCGAAGTGGAACGAGATTTGATTCTGGAAACGCTGCGGCATTGCCTCGGTAACCGCACGCGCACCGCCGCCGTGCTCGGAATTTCCATTCGCACACTGCGCAACAAGCTCAATGACTATGCCGCCGCTGGCGTCGCGGTGCCGCGGCCCGGAACCGAGCCGAGCGTCGCGGCGTGACGATTGCGCAGCTCACGTCGTGGCGTCGCCGCCGTCGACCATGATGGTCTCCACTTCGCCAGCGCCGGCACGACGGAACGCAGCCGCTTCGTCGTATTCCTGCGACGTAAAGCAGGCGACGCCCTGCTCGAAGGTGGGAAATTCGATCACCACGAAGCGCTGGAATTTGCGCGGCCCTTCCATGATCTGAAAACGGCCGCCGCGGGCTAAGACCTTGCCGCCGTATTTGGCAATGATCGCCGGCACGCGGTCGGTGTATTTTTGTACTCGACCGGATCGTTGATCTTGGAACGCGCGACCCAATAGGCTGGCATTTTAGTTCTCCCGATTCGTCATTCCGGGGCCGAGCGAAAGCGAGGGGCCCGGAATCCATAACCACGCTCGGGTCACGCGACTTCGCGCGGGCCCGTTGGCGTCGATCCGGAATGACCGGAGAGACAGGATTATTCCGCGGCGCGGCGCGCGGCGACGATCTGATCGGCGGTGCGACCGGTCAGTTCGGCCATATGATCGAACTTGAATGTGAAAGTGCCGGCGCCGGCGGTCGCCGAGCGAATCTCTACGATCAGGTCGCCGATCTCGGCTTCCGGCATTTTGGCGCGCACCATGTCCCAGCCGTCCCAGCCTTCCCGCGTATCGAAGCCCAAGATTTGTCCGCGCCGGCTCGACATCAAGGCGTTGATCTTGGCCGTTGCCTCGTTCGGACAGACGATCTCGACCAGATGAATGGGTTCTAGCAGCACCGGCTGGCATTGCGGCAGCCCCTCAGTGATGCCGATACGGCCCGCGGTGCGAAAGGCCATATCCGATGAATCGACCGTGTGATACGAGCCATCGACCAAAGCAACGCTGAGATCGACCACCGGGAAACCCAGTGGACCGTGCTTGAGCGCGTCGATGACGCCCTCCTCGACCGAGGGAATGTAATTTCGCGGCACCACGCCGCCAGTGATCCGTTCCTGGAATGTAAATCCCGCACCACGCGGCAGCGGCTTGATCTCGAGCACGACGTCGCCGTACTGGCCGTGGCCGCCGGATTGTTTCTTGTGCCGGCCACGCTGAGAGATCGATTTGCGGATCGTTTCGCGATAGCCGACGCTCGGAGTGCGCCGTTCGATGGCCACGCCGTAGCGGTCACTCAAACGCTCAGTGGCGACCCGCAAATGCATCTCGCCCTGACCCCACAGCACGACTTCGTGCGTTTCCGGGTTGTGCACGATGGTGATCGAAGGATCTTCTTCAGCGAGCTTGTTGAGGGCCTGACCGAGTTTGACATCGTCCTTGCGTTCCTTCGCGGTGATAGCGATCGCCAGCACCGGCGGATAGGGCGCGACTTTGGGTAGCGGCGGGTGCGGTTGTTTGCCGGCCGACAGCGTGTCGCCGGTTTTGGCTTTTTCCAGCTTGGCGAAGGCGACGGTCTCGCCGACTGCCGCGGGACCGCGCTTCTCATTGGATTGGCCGATCACCTTGAACACGCCGGCGACGCGTCCGGCCTCATCGTCGCCGGTCAGGAATGTGGTGCCATCGCCGGCTTGGCCGCCGAGCATCCGCACGACCGACATCTTGCCGCCGTGCGTCGTGTGCAGTGTTTTCAACACATAGGCGACGGCGTCGCCGCCCTGTTTCATGCCGAGCCGTTTGGCGGTATCGGCCACGCCAGGCGACTCGTGGCGGAGCGCTTTCAGCAACCGCAACACGCCATTGGCGCGCGCCGCGGTACCCATCAACACCGGGCAGACGAGCCCGTCGCGCAATTCGCGCGTCAGGTCGTCGAACACCTTGTCGCGCGGCGGCTGGATGTCTTCGAGCAGTTGCTCCATCAGCTCGTCGTCGTGATCGGCCAGCGTTTCCAGCATCGAAAAGCGCGCTGTTTTTTCCAGATCGGCGGCGTCGCCTTCGAGCGGCACGACCTGCGAGGGAGCGTATTCCTTGTAAACGAACGCGCGTTCCAGCGCCAAATCGACGAAGCCGCTGATGATGTCGCCGGAGAAGGTCGGGATTTGCCGCAAAATCAATTTGGTGCGCGACGCCGGCTGCAAGAGATTGAGCACGTCGCGCACGGCGGCCTCGGCCTTGTCAATCTTGTTGACGAACAAGATGCGCGGGATCTTCCAGTCTTCCAGTTCGCGCAGGATGAGTTGCAGCTGCGGAATCTTCTTCTCGTCCATTTCGCAGACGACCACGGCGGCGTCGATCGCCGGCAGCACCGCCCGCATGTCGTGAACGAACTCCACCGAACCGGGACAATCGAGAAAGGTGTAATTGTCGCCCATGAAGGTCGTGGTGGCGACCGTCAGCTCGACGCTCATGCGATGATGGCGCGCCTCTTTGCTGGCGTCGCCGACGGTGTTGCCGGCTTCCACCGTGCCCTGGCGCGCGATCGCGCCGGTGCGGGCGAGGATCGCTTCGAGTAACGTCGTCTTGCCGCTTTGGAACGGACCGACCAGCGCGACGCAGCGCGGACCGGCCGCGCGAGTGCCATTGCCGCCATTTGTCACCATTGAAAACCTCCCGCACCGCCTCCCGCAGGCGGACCGGTCAATTGGCACGGACCGCGGGGAGTTATTGTTTGAAGGGTAAGCTATCGTTTCAGTGGTGGCGGGGGTGGGTCAAGAGGCGCGACACGGCGCCTCGCGGCAGCGGCCCGGAAAATGGACGGCGGCCAGCCATTGCAGACCGTTATGCGAAGCCGAGCCCATGCGAGGGGCGGATGAAAGCCAAAAAATTGAACCGCAGCGCGACGCGCCAGTTACTGCGTCAGCTACCGTGCCAAGTTACTGCGCCAAATGCAGATCCAATGCGCCGACGCCGGCGGCAACGTTGAGTCCGACCTGGCCCTGCACCGACAGCGGCTGCAGCGCCACCGAACGGTTGGATCCGCCGACCAGCACGTTGGCGCCCAGCCCCGCCGCAACGGTCGCTTCGGCAGTCGCGCCGGCATAAGTCCCGTTCAGCATCCCGGCGAAGCGGTTCGTGCCGGCGAACACACCCCAGACCATCGCGCCACCGGTAGTGAAGCCGACGTCCACGCCGATCCGGGTCATGGTGCCGGTATAGGCTTCGGGCGGGCCCCCATCCGGCTGGAAATTGCAGCTCACATTGCGTTGTGAGGCCACGATCATGCCAACGCCGGCTGAAATTGAGCAGGCGAGCGTGCCGACTTGCACGCGCTGCGGCTGCGCATCGGCCGGAACAGTTGCAGTCGCCGCCATTGCCGCCGCTCCGACGAGCGCGGCTACCATACTCCTACACGCCATATTTCTACTTGCTCCCTCACATGAACCCGGACGGGCCCTCGCCATTATTGTAGGGGAGAACGCCGCCCGCGTCTCGCCTCGTTTTGTGCATGATTAAAAGGCGTTCTTAGAAAAATCCCACGGACTCGCAGCCCTTGCCGGCTGAAAAACTGCTCTTGGCGCGCTTGTTTGGGATATCGACGATATGCACCGAGCCGTCGCCTTGGCAGGCGACGAACAGTTCGTCATCGCGGAATGCCATGTCCATCGGCTGCGACCCGACCTTGATCGCGGTCTGCTCGCGAAATGACGGATCGATCAAACTGACCGTGTCGCTGTTGAGACTGGTCACGGCAAGAAGGCTGTTGTCCGGCGCATAACGCGCGATCTGCGCCGGCTTGGGCACATCCTTGAGCACAATCTCCTCGCGCACCCGCCCGTCCGCGGTGTCGATCAAAAACAAAGTCGGCTGCGCATCGTCCACGGCGACAACGGTGCGGCCGTCAGGCGCAATTGCGATGCCGGCGAGCGGCCGCGGCGTCTTGATCTTGCCGAGCAATTTGCGCTTCGGCAGATCGATCACCGAGACCGTGCCGTCTTCCTCGTTCTCGGTATAGAGATGCCGGCCGTCCGGCGCGATGATCAGCCGATGGCCATTGGTCGAGCCGGAGTCGATGGCGGCGACGACTTTGTTGCTGTCGCGATCGATGACCGCCACCACCGCCGAATTTTCGCACGTGATGTAGATTAGCCCATCCGGCCCAAGCTTGAGCGTATGCGGCGCCATATAGGGGCGCAGATCGATGGTATCGATATGGGCGCGCTTGTGCAGATCGAACACGCAGACGTGGTGCTGCGGATTGGGATTGCGGCCGTGAATGCCATCGCCGAAGATCGGCACATAGGCGCGACCGGTTTCCGGCACCACCAGCAACTCGTGCACGGTGCGCGGGAAGCCGTCGATCACCGCTTCCGTCGCATAGGTCTGCGGATTGAGAAACAAGACCTTCGTTCCGATCTTGTCGACCGCGATCATCCCGTGTGAGTTTTTGGTCATCATTTCTTCCCCGGTGGAGGCGCAATGTATAGCCGCTCATTGCGGCACTGTCCCGACTGTCTCGCGCTGGCCGCGGGGAAGCTGATAGCATCGCTGCCAAACGCTGCGGACAAAGTTTGAGGAGCGAGCGATGACTGCCGTTGCCAACCGAAATATCAAATATGTCAGTCATACAGACCAAGGCGGCCGCGGTGACGGCGTGCAGGTGATGGTCAACCGCGGCTTCGCCTATATCGGCCACGGTTTCTCGAACGGCATCACCGTGATCGACGTGCGCGACGCCAAGCATCCCAAACCGGTGAATTTCCTGCCCTGCCCACCGAACACCCGCGCACATCACCTGCAGACCCATGAGGACCTGCTGCTCGCGGTCAACGGCCCCAGCGTGTGGACCATGCAGGTCAGCCAGGAATCCTATTTTTCCGGGACGTCGGCGGCTGCGCTGGAAGGGCAGAAGTTTACCGGGGGCTTGCGCATCTACGATATTTCGCGTGGGGAAGCGCCGCGCGAAATCGCGTTCTTGTCGCTTGGCGGCTTGGGGCCGCACCGCATCTGGTATGTCGGCGGCCGCTACGCCTATGTCTCGGTGCATCTGCCGGAGTTTTCCGATCATGTGCTGGTGATCGTCGACATGGCGGAGCCGACCAAGCCGCAAGTGGTCGGTAAATTCTGGCTGCCCGGGATGTGGAAGGCCGGCGGCGAGACGCCGACCTGGCCCGAAGGCAAGCGTTACGCGCTGCATCACGCTTTGGTCGCCGGCAATCTCGCTTTCGGCGCATGGCGCGACGGCGGCTTGAGCGTGGTCGATGTCGCCGATCCGCAAAAACCCAGCATGATCGCGTACCGCAATTGGGATCCGCCATTCGGCGGCGGCACCCATTCGCCATTGCCACTGCCGGATCGCAATCTGCTCGTCGTCGCCGATGAGGCCAATTTCGCCGATTGCAAACTCGGCCTGCGCTACATCTGGATCTTCGACATTCGCGAACCGTCGAATCCGGTGAGCATTGCGACAATGCCCGTTCCCGACGAAGCCGATTACTGCAAGAAGGGCGGCAACTTCGGCCCGCATAATTTGTGGGAGAATCGGCCCGGCGCGTTCCAAAGCTCGCGCATCATTTTCGCCACCCTGCACAATGCCGGGGTGCGCGCCTACGACATCGCCAATCCATTCGCGCCACGCGAAATCGGCTTTTTCGTGCCGCCCAATCCCGAGCGTATGTACGATCCGCGCCCCAACCGGCCGAAGGTCACTCAATCCGCCGACTGCTTCGTCGATGCGCAGGGCGTGATGTATGTAACCGATACGAATGCCGGACTGTACATTTTGCAGTTCGAAGGCGCTTAGTTGGAATTGTGCGGCGGCGTCCGCACCAGCGCGGGTCTGCATTGACAGCCGCCCGGCGCCCTTTCAGAGTTGACGTTCGCGAGCCGCTCTAGCGGCCAAACAAACGGGGTGGGGAGGACGAGATGGCCCAGACAATCGAGGCCTTTGTCGGTACGGCGCTCGATGAAGCAAAGATTTCGCCGCTTCATCGCAAGGTCATCGCCCTGATCGCCGCCGGTTATTTCTTCGATGTCATCGACTTTACCATTCTCGGATCGCTTATTCCCTACATCATCAAATCGGGCTTCACTTCGCCCGCCGAAGCCGCGGCGATCGGCAGCGCGGCGATCTTCGGCATGTTCATCGGGACCGCCGGCCAAGGCGAACTCAGCGATCGGTTCGGGCGGCGCTTCATCTATCAGTTCAATCTCCTGTTGTTCGGCATTTTCACGATCCTCGGCGCGTTTGCGCCCAACGTGACGCTGCTCGTGATCTGCCGCTTCCTCGCCGGGTTGGGCCTCGGCGCCGAACAGCCGCTCTGCTTTGCCTATGCTGGCGAATATTCGCCCAAGCGCATTCGCGGCCGTATCCTCGCGATCATCCATTTCATTGGCGGCGCGATGGTGTGGCCGATCGGTACCGCGCTGGTGCTCTTGTTCGGCAGCATGTTCGATTCCGCCGAAACTGTCTGGCGCGGGGTCTGGGTCCTCATCGGCATCGGCGCGCTGATCGTCTGGGTGTTCCGGTTCGCACTACCGGAATCCCCGCGCTATCTCGCGACCCATGGCAGAGGCGACCAAGCGCTACAAGTGCTCAGCAGGCTCGGCATTGCCGGACCGACGCAACCGCTGGCAACCGACGCCGCCAGCAATACCCAGAGCGATCCCATACTCTTGGTCTTGCGAATGTTCCCGAGGCGCGTCATCGCCGGCATGATCTGTTTCACCGCCTTCTTCGGCATCGCGGTCGGTCTTGGCGCCTGGCTACCCAACATCATGAACACCAAGGGATTCACGATCACCAAGTCGCTGCAATATACGCTGGTGATGAATTTCGCGGTGCCGACCGCGAGCGTTTTCATGATGTATGCGCTCGACAAATTCGGCCGCAAGATAACGTCGATCTGCGCGTTCATCGGCGCCGGCGTGATGGCCGTCGTGTTCGGCAATGCCGGCACGCCGGCCGAGCTGATGATTATCGGCTTTATCATGGTGTTCTTCGTGCAAGTTGCCGGCAACTCAATGCAGATTTTCACCTCCGAAGTGTTTCCAACCAATGCGCGGGCATCAGGCTTCGGCCTTGCTTCCGGCGTCGGCCGGCTCGCGACCGCCTTCATCCTGCCGACGATCCTGTGGGTGCAGAATGGCTTCGGCCTGACTACCGTGTTCGTCTGCCTGGCGATCCTGCTGTTCATCGCCGCGGTGTCGGTGACGCAGCTTGGTCCCGAGGCGCGGCAGAAGGGACTGGATGAGCTCGCGCCGCCGACAGGGTGAGTGGCACGCTTACGTCCTCCCCCACGAAAGTGGGGGAGGGGTACCATGCGAAGCATGGTGGAGGGGGCGTCTGACCCGACTTGTGTAAAGAATCAAATATTGGCAATCCGCCGAGTCCCGCGCCCCTTCCACCGCGCTTCGCCACAGCCGACGCTTTGCGCCGGCGTTCTTAAAGTTACGGCGGCGAAGCCGCCTGTTGCCCCCTTCCCCGCTGTCGCGGGGCAGGAAAGATTCTACTGCAAATTGCCGCAGAAGCGCTGGATGCGCGTGCAGGCCTCTTCGAGCGCGCTGGTCGCGGTCGCGTAGGAAATGCGGAACGATTGGCCCACCCCGAACGGCGTGCCCTGCACGACGGCGACGCCCTCGGCCTCCAGCAATTCGGTGACGAAATCCTCGTCGGTCGCGAGCTTTTTGCCGGTCGGCGCGGTCTTGCCGATGGTGCCGGCGCACGACGGATAAACGTAAAAGGCGCCTTCCGGCTTCGGGCATTGGATGCCGCGGGCCTGATTGAGCATCGAGACGCAGAGATCGCGCCGCTCCTTGAAGATCTTGTTGTGCTTGGCGATGAAGTCCTTTGGCCCATCGAGCGCCTCGACCGCCGCCCACTGCGCCACCGCCGTCGGGTTCGACGTCGATTGCGACTGGATTATCGCCATCGCTTTGATCAGGTTCTCCGGCCCACCGGCAAAGCCGATGCGCCAGCCGGTCATGCAATAAGCCTTCGACACGCCGTTCACCGTCAGCGTGCGCTCATAAAGCCGCGGCTCGAGCTGCGCCGGCGAATAGAACTCGAAATCGTCATAGACGAGATGTTCGTACATGTCGTCGGCCATGACGTGAACGTGCGGGTAGCGCACCAGGACATCGGTGATGGCCTTGAGCTCGTCACGGGTATAGGCGGCGCCGGTCGGATTGGACGGCGAGTTGAAGATGATCCACTTGGTGCGCGGCGTGATCGCGCGCTCCAGCGCCTCCGGCGTCATCTTGTAGCCGGCCGCCATGGTGGTGACGACCGGCACCGGCTCGCCGCCGACCATCAGCACCATTTCCGGATAGCTCACCCAATAAGGGGCGGGGATGATCACCTCGTCGCCCGGATCGATGGTCGCGACCAGTGCGTTGTAGAGCACCTGTTTGCCGCCGGTGCCGATGATGATCTGCGACGGCTCATAGTCGAGCTTGTTCTCGCGCTTGAACTTGCGCGCTACCGCCGCCTTGAGCTCGGCGATACCGTCGACGGCGGTATATTTTGATGCCTTGCCGTCGCGGATCGCCTTGATGGCGGCTTCCTTGATGTTCTCCGGCGTGTCGAAATCCGGCTCGCCGGCGCCGAGCCCGATGACATCGCGGCCAGCGGCTTTGAGCGCACGCGCTTTGTCCGTGACGGCGATGGTTGCCGACGGCTTGATGCGCATGATCTGGTCCGCGAGAAAGGCCATTGCGATTCTCCATTTCAGGCGGCTCGGTTGGTAATGCCGGCCGGGCGCTCAGGCAAGCGCTAAAGCCTGCTCTGCCCTCACATCTGCGGCATTTTCCGCATCGCCGCGTTCCGCCCGCAACAGCCGGCGTGCAACGGAACCTGATGGAGGAGCCGGTCCAGATGCGGCGGGGCAGCACGCCTCGACCCGCGCGACATCAAAGCTGCGTCCCGACGGTCTGCCCGCCCTAACATTGCCGCCATAACATTGTCGCCATGACATTGCCGCCCTGTCGTCGTAACACCGCAACGGCGGCACGATAAATGCCCCGGAAGCGAGCCCCATGTTCACGCTCTACTCGATGCAGCGTTCGGGAAACAGCTACAAAGCGCGGCTCGCGCTGGCGCAGCTGGGTGTTCCCTATCGGCTGGTCGAGGTCGATATTCTCAAGGGCGACAGCCACACGCCGGAATTTCTGGCCAAGAATCCGAACGGTCAGGTGCCGCTCTTGGAAGTGGCGCCGGGCCGTTATCTCGCCGAATCAAACGCCATTCTTTGGTACATCGCCGGCGGCACGCCACTCGCGCCTGAAGATCGCATCGGCCGGGCCGAAGCGCTGCAATGGATGTTTTTTGAACAGCACAGCCTCGAGCCCAATCTCGGCGCCGCCTATTTCTGGTTGACGCTGGTCAAAGGTGGCCGCGAATTGCAGCAGCATGCGCTCGAAGACTGGATGGAGGAGGGCAATCGCGCGCTCGGCGTGATGGAGAAGCACCTGGCGCTAAATGACTTCTTCGTTGCCGGCCATTACACCATCGCCGACATCGCGCTTTACGCCTATACCCACATTGCCCCGCAATGCGATTACGACTTGGCGCCGTTTCCGGCGATCCGCGCCTGGCTCGATCGCGTCGCCGAGCAGTCCGGCTATGTACCGATGGAGGCCCGGCCCGCGGCGGTTATGCCCGCGGTGTGACCGCAGTCCTCACGCAGGACTTATTCGGCCTTGATGCCGGCGGCCTTGATGATCGGCCACCATTTGTCGATCTCCGCCTTATGATAGGCCGCAAGCGCCGCCGGCCCCTGCTGGTCGCGCGGAAAGATCACTTGGCCGAGAGTTTCCAGCCGCTGCCGCACGGCGGGATTGGCCAATGCGCTGACCACGGCAGCATCAAGCCGCTCGACAGTCTCTTTCGGCGTTCCTGCGGTAGTCCACAGCGCGTGCCAGAAATTGATCGTCGCTCCTGTAATGCCGGATTCGCTCAGCGTCGGCGTGTCCGGCGATTTTGGCCAGCGTTGCTCGCTCATCACCGCATAGGCTTTGAACTTCCCCGCTTGCACGTAAGCGAGCCCGGAGCTTGCTTCCAGGCAAGCGAGATCGATTTGCCCGCCGATCAGGTCCTGCATGGCCGGCCCGCCGCCGCGATAGGGCACGTATTGCAAGCGCAAGCCGGCATGCTGCGCGAAGTATAGACCGCACATATGGCCGGCGCTGCCGGTGCCGACCGTGCCGAAGGTGGTCGGTTCGGGCCGCGCTTTCATCCAGGCGATCAGCTCCGGCATCGTCTGCGGCGGCAGGGCTTCCTTGCCGATGATCCACAACGGCGATGCCGAGAGCAGAGAAATCGGCTGCAGGTCGCGCAGGATGTCGTAGTCCAGCGGATAGATCGCCGGCGAAGCGACATGGCTCGACCACTGACCTATGCCGATCGTGTAACCGTCCGGCCTGGCATGGACGACGCGGCCGGTGGCGATCGTGCCGCTGGCGCCGCTTAAGGTTTCCACCACCACTGGTTGGCCGAGCGGTCCTTGCATGGCATCGGCAACGATGCGCGCCAGTGTGTCGGTCGGGCCGCCCGGCGGAAATCCGACCATCATCGTGACCGGACGCGACGGGAAAATCTCCGCGACGGCGAGTGTGACAGCGGCAAGGAGCGCGATCAGCGCACCGGCAAAACACGCCATGCTGTTTCGCCTGATGGGGTCTGCCGCCATGGCCTGCCCTCGCGCTGCACCGAAGTTTGGACGATGGCACGTGCCAGCGCGGGCGAAAAGGTCAGCAATTCTGTCGTGATGACATCGGGCACCGCAATCTAGCCGCCGCAACGCCGTATACGGCTCACGCAAGCCCGATTGACGCAAGTACTCGGCGGCCTGTAACCAACCGCAAATGTTATCGCGCTTCGAACGATTCTTGACGCCGACCGCAGCGCCGGAGCAACCGGAACCGCCGCCCAGCCTGCTCGCCTTCCTGTGGCACTTTGCCCGCCAAGCCAAATGGCTGTTCGCGGCTCTGTTCGTGGTCGAATTGCTGGTGGCGCTGGGCGACAGCGCGGTGCCGTGGTTCATCGGCCGCGTCGTCACGCTTGTCACCAAGACGCCGCCCGAGCGGCTCGTCGCCGACGGCTGGCCCTGGCTCCTCGGCATGGCGCTCGTCGTGCTCGTGGTCCGGCCAGCCGTGACCTTCACGCGCTATCTGATTACCAACCAGGCGATCGCGGCGCCGTTTACCGGACTGATCCGCTGGCAAGCGCATTGGCACGTGGTGCGGCAGAGCTGGGCGTTTTTCCAGAACGACTTCGCCGGCCGCATTTCCAATCGGGTGATGCAGACCGGCCCGTCGGTGCGCTCGACGCTGACCGCGACGATCACAACCATCTGGTACATTTTAGTCTACGGCGTCTCGGCCATCGCACTGACCGCCGCCGCCGATCGCTGGCTCGCCGTGCCGATCCTGCTGTGGTTCTTCGCCTATACGGCGCTGCTCGTGCATTTCGTGCCGCGCATGCGCGATCGCTCGAAGCGATCCTCGGAAGCGCGCTCGGCGTTGATGGGGCGGATCGTCGACAGCTATACCAACATCCTCACCGTCAAGCTGTTCGCGCGCGCCAGCGACGAAGATCTCTATGTGCGCAAGGCGGTCGATCGTCACGTCGACTTGTTTTCGGCAGCGCAGCGGCTGCTCACCGCCTTCGGCACCATCCTGGACGTGCTCAATGCCTTGCTGATCGCCGGATCAGGCGCGCTGGCGCTGTTGCTGTGGCGCTACGGCGCGGTCGAGGTCGGCGCCATCGCCATGGTGCTGCCGCTGACGCTCCAGCTCACCAATATGTCGCGCCAGATCGCGATGCGGATCACGGAAATCTTCGAGGATGTTGGGGTCGTGCAGGAAGGCATGCTGTCCATCGCCCAGCCGCTGCAGCTGCCCGATCCGGCCGACGCGCGGCCGCTGACGGTGCGCGCCGGGCGCATCGAATTCAATGGCGTCAATTTCGGCTACGGCCGCGAAACCGGCCTCTTACAGGATTTCAATCTCGTTATCCGTCCCGGCGAGAAGATCGGTCTGGTCGGCCGGTCCGGCGCCGGCAAATCCACCGTGGTCAATCTGTTGCTGCGGTTTTTCCATCTGGAGGGCGGATCGATCCTGATCGATGGGCAAGATATTTCGGGCCTGACGCAGGAATCCTTGCGCGCGCAAATCTCGGTGGTGACGCAGGACACTTCGCTCCTCCACCGCTCGATCCGCGCCAATATTCGCTACGGCCGGCCCGCGGCGGGCGACGAAGAGATCGAACGCGCCGCGCGATTGGCGCACGCCCATGAGTTTATTCTTGAACTCGAAGATTGGCGCGGCCGCCGCGGCTATGACGCGCATGTCGGCGAGCGCGGCGTGAAGCTTTCCGGCGGCCAGCGCCAACGCGTCGCCATCGCCCGCGTCATTCTCAAAGATGCGCCGATCCTGGTATTCGACGAAGCGACCTCGGCGCTCGACAGCGAAGTCGAAGCCGCCATTCAATCGAGCCTCGGCACGCTGATGGCCGGCAAGACGGTGATCGCGATCGCGCATCGCCTATCAACCATCGCGCAGATGGATCGCCTCGTCGTGCTCGACCAGGGCCGCATCGTCGAGCAGGGCTCGCATCGCGATTTGCTCGCCCAAAATGGCCACTACGCCGCGCTGTGGCGGCGCCAGGCCGGCGGCTTCATCGACGCGCCGGCGATTCAGGCGGCGGAGTGAGCGCAACCAATATTTATTGCCGGAGCAAAACGCATCGACTTCGCCCCCACTGAGCTTTCGCAATCGGTGCGCGCCGCAATCGAAAAGATCTGCGCGCGCTTCGGCGACGATTATTGGCTCAAGCGCGACAGCGATGGAAATTTTCCGGAAGAGTTCTGTCGCGCTCTGGCCGACGACGGCTGGCTCGGCGTCTGCATCCCGCAGGCTTATGGCGGCTCGGGCCTCGGCATTAGCGAAGCAGCCGTGATGATGCAGGCGGTCGCCGCTTCCGGCGCCGGTCTTTCCGGCGCATCTGCAATTCACATGAACATTTTCGGGCTCAATCCGGTCGTGGTCCACGGCACCGAGGACCAGAAGCAGCGGATGTTGCCGCCGATCGCCGCCGGCAACGAAAAGGCATGCTTCGCCGTGACCGAGCCCGATGCCGGTCTAGAAACCGCCAAGATCAAAACGCGCGCCGAACGGCGTGGCGATGTCTACACAATCACCGGCGCAAAAATCTGGATTTCGACGGCACAGGTCGCGGACAGGATGCTGTTGCTTGCCCGTACCGCGCCGTCCGGCGCCGGCCGCAAGCCGACCGACGGCCTCAGTTTGTTTTATACCGCGCTCGATCGCCGCCACGTCGAGGTGCATGAGATCGCGAAAATGGGCCGCAGCGCGGTCGACTCAAACCAGCTGTTCATCGACGCGCTGCCGGTACCGGCCGCGGACCGGATCGGTGAAGAAGGCCGCGGCTTCGAATATCTGCTCCATGGGTTCAATCCGGAACGTATCCTGGTTGCCGCCGAGGCGATTGGACTGGGCCGCGCGGCGCTGGCGCGGGCGGGCTCGTACGCCAAGGGGCGCGTCGTGTTCGGCCGGCCGATCGGACAGAACCAAGCCATTCAGCATCCGTTGGCGGAGTGCTGGATGGAACTCGAGGCAGCCGATCTGATGATGTTGAAGGCGGCGTGGCAGTACGATCACGGCATGGCCTGCGGGCCCGCGGCGAACGCCGCGAAATATCTCGCCGCCGAAGCCGGATTTAAAGCCTGCCAAACCGCGATCACGACGCATGGCGGCTACGGTTATGCTAAGGAGTATCACGTCGAACGGTATTTGCGGGAAGTGATGATTGCGAAGCTTGCACCGGTATCAGCGCAGCTTATTCTCTGCTTCATCGCCGAAAAAGTATTGGGCCTGCCAAAGTCGTATTAGTGGCCTTGAGTCAACCATTGCCGCAGCGACCTAGAGCATGATCCCGAAAAGTGGACACCAGTTTTCGGAAAAGATCATGCTCAAACAACAAGCTAAAGCGAAATACCGAATCAACCTAGAATCAACTCGCTCTAGCAATTCGCGGCTAGCCGTTGCAACCCGGCAATAAGGAGGAGATTTTTATGCATCGTCGGCTGCTTGCCGTTTTAGCGTTTGCCGTTGCATTCGCGGCTGTCGCCGAACAGCCTGGCTCGGCGCAACAGGGACAGTTGCCGCTGCCGGGCTTCAAGCCGCCGCCGCCGGCGCCGGTCAAACCCTATTCTGCGGTGGCAGTGACGCCGCCATCGGCGTTGAACGATCCGAGCTTTACCGCGTTCCGCAACCAGCTCGGCGAGGTCACCGCGCACAAGGATCGCGCCGCGCTCGCCAAGATGGTCGTGACGCAAAACTTTTTCTGGATGCAGGACAAGAATCTCGCCGATCCGCACAAATCCGGCATCGACAATCTGGCCAAGGCGATCGAACTCGATGCGCGGGACGGTTCGGGCTGGCAGATATTGGGCGGCTTCGCGACCGAACCTTCGGCGGCGGAATCGCCGCAACTGCCCGGCGTGTTTTGCGCGCCGGCCGATCCCAGGCTCGATCCGAGCGCCTTGGAAGCCCTGGCCAAAGCGACGCAGACCGATCCCAGCGAATGGGGCTATCCCAACCAGAATGGCGTCGAGGTGCATGCGGCGGCGCAGCCGAGCTCGCAAGTTATCGAGAAGCTCGGCGCCTATCTGGTGCGGGTCCTGCCCGACACCAGCCCGCCCGCCAATCCCAACCAGCCGTTTTTCCTGCACGTGGCGACGCCGTCCGG
>JBAQBC010000039.1:0-5548 GCA_049286035.1 Xanthobacteraceae bacterium | reverse complement strand
GACACGAAGCTGCCGATAGTCGATGGCTGGTTGGTGCCATGGATCCGATATTGTGTGTTGCCGAGATACATCGCGCGTGCGCCGAGCGGATTGGTTTCACCACCGGCCATGAAGCGCGGCAGGTAAGGCTGGCGCTTAATCATCTCCGGCGGCGGAAACCAATCCGGCCATTCTTTCATGCGGCTGATGTGCTCGGTGCCCGACCAGGTGAAGCCCTCACGCCCGACACCAATCCCGTAACGAAGCGCCTTGCCATGCCCGATGGTCAAGTAAAGGTAAGTGTTCGGCGTATCGATGATGATAGCGCCGGGCGGCTCGACTGTGGAGTAATCCACCATGGTGCGCTGAAACCGCGGCGATAGGGTTTTGGCTGGCCCCCCCTCCGGCTGATATTCTGGCGGCAAAGCGGCGACCACGGTGCCGCGCTCCTGTGCCGCCTGAACGCCGGGGCCGCTGTAGGGATAGCCGTCCGGGCGGCGTGGCGAGCCGGCCGGAGACGGATACAATGCCGGCGGCGGATAGCCGACACCCGGCGGCTGGGGTGGAGGATATTGGGCGCTGAGAATGCTGGTCTCCGGACTTATTGATCCGTTCGTTGTGCTCTGATCCTCAGCGGATAACCTAGCGATTTCGGCCTTTACCAAACTACGGAATTCGGAGTTGTACTGCGCTCCAAGATGCGAGTCGTTATTCACGATGTACTCGACATTTGCTCCTACCAGTCTCCTTGATCCCATCCCGCCAAAGGTCATCAAGGGATTCGGGTTATACATTTCTACTATTCTTCCTACGTCTCCAGTCACAGTCGGATTTGACGTAAAGATGGACGGTTGGAGGGCAATAATTGAATCAACGTGGGTAACCCTATTGGCTACGAGCACTGCGTTATTCGCGCCCAAGCTGTAGCCGATAATAAGTGTATGCGTTCCGCTCGGTTGACGATTGATGTCATCAACCAAGCGCGGCCATGCTTGATGCAGATACGAAACGACCTCAACATCCGGCATCGATTTGAGTTCGGATACCAGATCAACAAGTCCAAGCGCCGCAACGGGTCCAAATAACGGATACAATACGCCGACAAACGTCTTGGCGCTTACTGGCGTGCAGAGGAAGGCGCAGCACAAGGCGAGAGCGATCGACCTTTTCTTCACTTGCCACATCCCTGCAAGACCTAAATTCACGGAAAGCCGTGCGGCTTCACACTGGCCCGGAGCCGTGATCGCAAATTAGTCCCTTTAGAGTTGTCGCCTCGTTAAGACGACCACATGCTCGCCAGAGGGATCGACGGCCTTGCCGCTGTCCACCACCATGCCGAAGTCGCCCCGTCCCGTCTTCATCCACAAACATTTGAATCGTGCTCGGCCATTGCGACAACACCTCGACGTGAACAGGGCGATTTCTCCGCACCCGGATGAAACTATTTGGGCCGGCCGCGCGCCAGCCGTGAGGACGCGGGCCCCCTTCACAAACCCGAGTCCATGCGTTGGCTAGAGCTAACCGGACTTGTTGTGTCAGACAGTAATTTCGGCAGGCAGGCAGTGTACGTCGCCGATTCTCAACTCCGACCGAGTCGTCTCATCAATACGTCCCAAAGCGGTAGTTGATGCCGAACTTCACCGTTTGGATGGTCTGCTTGACGTTAACGCCCGGCACCACTTCGGGCACACCAGCAATCGTGCCGGGCAATGACAGGTTGCTCGTGCTGAAGTCGTAGAAATCATACTCAGCTTTTGCCGACCAATTATCCCAAAAGGCCCATTCGACACCGCCGCCAACGGTCCAGCCCGGTCGCGTAACGCTGGTTTCGATGTGTTCGTTAAAGGCTGGTAGGTCTGCTGAATATTTGTCACCCGCCCATGCCGCGCCACCCTTGGCATAGAGCATCACGCGATCCCAGGTCCAACCAAGCCGTCCGGTGACGCTGGCAATCCAATCGGTCTGGGCATGGGCCGTTCCGGAGACTGTTTCGGGAAGACCCGTTAAGGGGTTCGTAAACGAGACGGAGTCAGTCACGTCGCCCTTGATATTGGCCGCTTCACCGTCGCCTTCGATGCCGATCACCCAGTTGGGCGCGAATTGATAATTGCACCCGACCTGACCGCCGCCGACAACCCCGCTGGTATTCCCGGTGACGGAGGGGAGGGAAACGCCCGCTAACTCCGGCACTCCCGTCGTCTCACCCAGGTTGGCAATGGAAACGGTGTCACGTCCCCAGCCCCAACCGACGTTGCCGCCAATATAGCAGCCCGTCCACGAGAAAACCCGTACTGGCACTATTGCAGGCGGCGCCCTATAGAGCGGGCCCAAATCGGCAGCATTGACGGGTGCGATGGTTATAAGCGCGACACCGGCGACGCCGGCGAGCATAAACTTTTTCATCTCTACAACCCAATTACGCGGGTTTACCTGCACATCGCTACCAAGCCCGACGACGCTTTTGTCACTGTGTTGTATAGATTCCACAAGCGCAGCGGAGGCACAGTGAGCATGACCGTCCCAAATGTGCGCTGTCCTAGTTTCAATTGTCTTAATTTACGGCAGAGCAAAAACAGCGCGAAGCAAAGATGATGGAGGTTGCCGAACGCTCTCAACGCGCGCCGCGCGATTAGGCCAATTCGGTCGCCAGAAACCGTGCGGCACGACGGTGTCGCGCCTCGATGGCGCACTTTGCGGCGTGAACCTCGCTGTTAATCACCTGAAGGTTGGGCAGTCCCCAATAGCTGAGTAATTTCGGCCACCCTTCATTGCGATGGTCACGCCATGCCAGAAACAACGGGACCCGGTGATCTACCTCGGCATCCTTCCACAGCCGTCCACCTGTTTGGCCGCAGCGCCGCCCTTGGAGCCGACGCAGGAGTGAGGTCTCGTTATTGGGCGCGTTCCAGAACTCCCACGCAATGACACAAGCACAGTGCCATGCCGCATTCTTGTTCGGTCCAGCGCTCCAAAGATCTGTGTGCCAGCCTAGCCGATAAACTGGCTGACCGCAGACGCAGCAAAAACCCGGACCCAAGCTGTAGGATCGCTCTCGGTATGGAGCCGGCGGCGCTCGGAAGGTCGATGGCAGCCCAGTTTTGCGGTTTTGGATTGGGGGGCGACCACGATCCGCCCCACACCTACATGGTGGTGCGAGGTCACGGCTTTCTCATTGATCTATCGCGAATATCCGGGCGAATTATGGGATCAGAACAACGTCGCCTCTCGCGCTTAACAAAGCCGGCTTGTTCGAGAGATGTCCAGTACATGCCGGCGGCCTGGTCATTAGCTCCGATTCATTTTTCTTGGCACACATAGAACAGCTTGCCGCTTAGGCTGAGCAAAACAAGGTGCCCGCGATCTTTGGCTTCCGTGAATTTCCTGCGGCAGGCGGCTTGATGAGCTACGGGGCAGACCTTGCCGATCAACACCGCACGATTGGGGGCTATGTTGGCCGCATTCTCAAGGGTGAAAAGCCGGGTGACTTGCCGGTCCAGCAATCGATAAAAGTTCAATTGGTCCTCAACCTCAAAGCTGCCAAAACGCTTGGCATCACGTTGCCACAAACCCTACAACAAAGCGGACATCGAACTGTCGCCTGGCAATGTCCGCTTTCAGGGGTAAAGCGGACATCGCAATTTCAGAGCGTCATGGTTGCTTTTGACCCAAGGCGGACATCAGAAAAAATCTGAATACGCCAGCGGTGAAGCGCGAGGAGGATTGGAGGCGTTAGTAGTTGCCAACAGGACGCCCGCGCTAGCGGGCAACCGCAGGACGCAGCGCGGCGCTCTCCGGATTGTCGCCGGGCAGGACGACGACACGCGTACCGACGTTTACGCGGTTGTAGAGATCTTCGATGTCGTCGTTGGTCAGCCTTATGCAGCCCGAGGACACAAAGCTGCCTATAGTCGACGGCTGGTTGGTGCCGTGGATCCGATAAACCGTGTTGCCAAGATAGAGCGCCCGTGCGCCGAGTGGATTGGTTTCGCCCCCGGCCATGAAGCGCGGCAGATAAGGTTGCCTTTCGATCATTTCCTTCGGCGGAAACCAATCAGGCCATTCCTTCATGCGGCTGATACGCTCGGTGCCCGACCAGGTGAAGCCTTCGCGTCCGACCCCGACCCCGTAACGGATCGCCCTGCCATTGCCGAGCACCAGATAGAGGTAGGTGTTCGGCGTATCGATAATGATCGCGCCGGCTGGCTCAGTGGTGCTGAACGAAACGATCTGACGACGGAAGCGCTGCGACAACTCCTTGGCCGGACCCTGTTCGGCCTGATCCTCCGGCGGTAGGGACGCGTAACCGGGCGGCGGCGTTGCGGGCAAGGACTGCGGCGGGAAAAACGGAAGGCCGAAGGGCGGCGTCTGGTAAACTTCTTCGCCCGGGGCCAGGCGTGGGTAGTACTGCGCTGCAGTGCCATAGGCCGAGCCGGCAAGTGCCACGGCGACGATCGCAAAGGTAAAACCTGACCGCAAAGAGCCCCCCGATGAGTCGCGAAATCTGACCGTAACATTAGACGGAAACAAGGCAAAAATCCCGATGATTGCGCCGCATATCCAAAGCTAGCGGGACTGTTGCAGCAGATGCGAAATGGCTCACCAACGAAAGGTGAGGCGTGGCGGATTGCGGTCAGCATCTTCGAGGCAATTCTGATGTCCGCTATTGGGGGTAAAGCGGACATCGGATTGAGCCGCTTCAATGTCCGCTTTTGACCCAAAGCGGACATCGGAACTGCCCCGGAACTGTTAGGATCGACGGCTCTCACAGTTGATTTGCATCAAAGTTTCTGCGCCTCGCCCAATAGAAAATGACTGGTGTGATTTGCGGAAGGCGCGAACAGCCATGAAACACATCGTCGTGAAATTGCTGGCTGTTATCGCGCTCGCTTGCTCGCTGGCAGCAACGGCGCGCGCTGAGTCCTTCGCCAAACGGGTCGACATCGGCGGAGGCCGTATGATGTACATCGAGTGTGATGGCAGCGGATCACCCACCGTCCTGCTCATCTCGGGTACGGACACGGCGTCCGACCTGTGGCACGCTGCTGATCAGAAGGGCCCGACGGTCTACGACGAAATCCAGAAGACGACGCGGGTGTGCGCCTACGACCGACCCGGTGCGCCGCACCTCGACCAAACCTTAAGCCGGAGCGACCCGGTGCCCCAGCCGACCAGTCCCCAACAGGGCGTCGACGACCTCGTCGCCCTGCTGAAGGCGGCCGACGTACCGGGCCCCTACGTCCTCGCCGCGCACTCTTTCAGCGGCACGATCGCACGGGTCTTCGCCGGCGAGCATCCTGACGAAGTCAAAGGTATCGTGTTCGTTGACGTCCTCACGCCCGAGCTTCGCGCCCAGATGACGCCTGAGGAGTGGAAGATCTGGAAGCGCATCAACGCCCGGCCGGCCAAGGCCCTCGCGGCCTACCCAGATCTGGAAAGGCAGGATTTCGATGAGACTCTGGACCAGACGGCCGCCGCGACAGCGCCAAGGCCCATGCCGGTGGTCGTGCTCACGGCCAGCGACAAGTTCATCGATGTCGTCCCGAAGCTCATCCAGGCCGGTGAGCTGCCG
>JBAQBC010000038.1:0-18941 GCA_049286035.1 Xanthobacteraceae bacterium | reverse complement strand
CGCGCCGGCGAGCCCGCCGGTCCGGCCGCGATGCGACGGCCATCGAGCGCGGCGATCAGCGCCGCGCGTTCCGCTTTGGCGCTGTCGCGCCAAACGCCGTCATCGCTGCCTGCCGGAACTCGACCGAAGATGTGCTGGCCATCTTTGATGGCGAGGTCCTTGAGGTCGCACAGCCAGGCATCGATGCGCTTGAGCGCTTCATCCGCAGGCGCGGTGGCATGGACGCCGGCATCGCGGGCGAGGCCCGTACGCCGGGCTGTTTCGATGATCAAAGCGGCAAGCCGCTCGCGGCGGCGGCGATCAAGTCCCTCGGCTTGCGCATATTCGTCGAGCAATAGTTCGAGCTCACGCGCATCGCCGCTCGGTCCGCCCGCGGTCAACGGCGGCGGCAAATGGCCGATGGTCACGCCGGCAATACGGCGCTTGGCCTGCGCCGCCTCGCCGGGATTGCTGACAATGAACGGATAAATAACCGGCAGCGCTCCGGTTACAATTTCCGGAAAACATGCAGCCGTCAGCGCCACCGCTTTGCCGGGCAGCCATTCCAGCGTGCCGTGCGCGCCCATGTGGACGAGGGCGTCGATGCCCGCGACGTGTTGCAGCCATAAGCCGAACGCGACCAGCGCGTGACGCGGCGGTAATTGCGGATCGTGATAATCGGCGCGGCGGTCCGAGCTTCGTCCGCGATCGGGCGGCAACGCCACAATGACATTGCCGAATCGTTGCGCGCGGAAGCAAAACGCGCCACCGCGCAGATCGGGATCGTCGGCCGGTTCGCCCCAAACCTGATAAAGTTTTTCAGCGGCGGCTCGCGGCAGGCGTTGGAACAGACACGCGTAATCCTCGAGCGGCAGGACCGCATCGCCAGCGCCGCGCGCAAGGCCGTCGAGCAAGCCACGCGAGGTATCCGGCACGCCATCGACGATGTACCCGGCTTCCCGCAGATCATCGAGCGCGGCAAGCACGCTTGCGGGCACGTCCAGGCCGACCGCATAGCCGGCGCGATCTTTCGCGCCCGGATAATCCGGCATCAGGATCGCAACCCGGCGGCTTCGGCGCGGCAGCCGCGCCAGCCGCACCCATGCGGCGATGCGATCCGCGGCGATCGCCATGCGATCAGGCTCGACACGACTGGCAAGCGCAGTGAACGCGAGCTCTTCCGAGCGTGCCAGCGCATCTTTAAACGCCACGACGCCGGTCAGCACCCTCCCGTCCAATTCGGGAAGCACGATGTGCATCGCCAAGTCGGCGGCGCCGAGACCGCGCGGACTGTCGCGCCAGGCCGTTCGTCTGGTGGTGGCGCTGACGATCTGAAACAGCGGCGCGTCGAAACCGTCGAAGGCCGTTGTTTCATTGGCACCGCTCGCGGCAAAACCGGTCATTGTCACGATCGCCGCCGGACCGAGCTGACGGAAAGCGCCGCGGAGAAACGTCGTCGCGGCGCTATCTTTGAGAGACGTGACGAATAAGGGAGCGGCGGTGAGGCCGCGCGCCGCCAACGCCGCGCACAGCGCGTCGACCGGTGCGGTGTCGCCTGCCAAAAGCATCGCGCGATAGAAGATGATCGGCACGACCGGCCGATCCGATGCGAGCCTGCCGATCAGACGTTCGACCGCAAGCGCGCCTTCGCCCGGCAGATAGCCGGCAAGTCGGGGCACCGCCGCGGGGTCGTGCGCCTGCAGCGCGCATCCGGCATGACGCGCCAGCGCGCGTAACAGCGCGCGCAGATTGCCGGGTCCACCTTCGCGGAAATATTGCAAGAGCGTGCGCAGCTCGTTCTGCGGCAGCGTCGAGGCCGCACCGAGCCGCGGATCGTCGCGGTCTTCGCCCGGCAGTATTGCCAGCGCGCTGCCGCGCTCGCGCGCCAGCGCCGCAAGCCGATCGACGCCATATCGCCACCAATCGAGGCCGCCGAGGAGGCGAACCAATATGACCTTGGCATGCACGCCGACCCGATCGATCCACAGATCGACCGACATCGGATGCCGCAAATCGCGCAAATGCGCCAAGCGCAGGCTCGGCAGCACCGTCCGCTCCGCTTCCCAGGCAGCGGCGAGCGCGGCAAGATCGGTGTCGGCAAACGACAGGATAGCGATCTCGCCAGGGGGTTGGCCGAGATCGATCGCTTCGACGATTTCGTCGAGGCCGGTCGAACTCGTCGTGAGCAGATGCATCGCTCACCTCATTAGAAGCTCAGGCGCGAAGCGCGTCCGTGACTGCGGCGCGGTCGAGGCCCTTTAATCCGATCACGACCAGACGGCCCTGCCGGCGCTCGGCGGCGCCCCACGGCCGATCGAATTGGCAGGTCACCCGCGCGCCGACCGCTTGCACCAAAAGCCGCAACGGTTTGTTCGCTATCGCCGCAAAGCCCTTCACGCGCAGCACCTCGAACCGCTCGGCAAGCGAAGCAATACGGGCGACCAGCGCCGCCGGATCGGCAAGTTCATCGAGCGGAACGACGAAGCTGTCGAAATCGTCGTGATCGTGCTCGGCTTCCGCATCGTGCCGGGTCGGGCGATTGGCAATGTCATTTTCGGTCGCGATCCCGAGGCCAAGCAGCAGTCTTTGATCGACCTTGCCGTCGCTCGTGGTGAGGACTTTGACGTTGCGCGGCAACGCGCTCGCGATCGCCGCGCGCGCGCGGTCAAGCCCGGCATCGTCCAACAGATCGCGCTTATTCAACACGACCAGATCGGCACAGGCGATCTGATCTTCGAACACTTCCTCGACCGGGTCGTCATGCATGAGCGCGCTGTCGGCAGCACGCTGATGCTTGAGTGCTTCGAGATCGGCGGCAACGCGGCCGTCGGCGAGCGCGGCGCCGTCGACGACGACGACCACGCCGTCGACCGTGACGCGGTTTTTGATCGCCGGCCAATGAAAGGCCTGCACCAGCGGTTTGGGCAAAGCCAGGCCCGATGTTTCGATCACAATGTGATCGACGTTGTCTTTGGCCAGAATGGCGTCAAGCGCGGGGACGAACTCGTCCGCGACTGTGCAGCACAGGCAGCCATTGGCGAGTTCGACGATGTTGTCTTCGGGGCAGGCGGCGTCGCCGCAAGCCTTGAGGATCTCGCCGTCGATGCCGACGTCGCCGAATTCGTTGACAATGATTGCGAGCCGCCGGCCTTGGGCGTTGGCCAAGACGTGACGGATCAAGGTCGTTTTGCCGGCGCCCAGAAAGCCGGTGATGATGGTGCAGGGGACGCGGGCAAGCCGTGCGGCGAGTACGTTGTTCATGGATCGCTCTCTACGAAATCGAACGGAGGAACACGCGCGATCAAAGCGCGCTTGAGGATTTCAGGTCGGCCGCGCCACGGCAGAATGCCGTCGCTCGCGCCGGCAAGGAGCTTGGCGCCGGCGACAAGCGCATCGGCATTGGCGGCGTCCAGTCCGCCGAACACGTAGGTCCATGAGCCGTTGCAGCGCATCGCAGCGCTCGGACCGCGCGTACAATTGGCAAGGCAGCGCAGCCGCCGCACCTCGACTTCGGTGCCGGCTGCGGCTTGTTCGGTTGCATCGGCAAGCAGCGCGCCGGGGCGCGGCTCGGCGTCAGGTTCGCCGGCACGCCTGCAGGTGACGCAAACATAGATCAGTGGCGATGGGGTTTCGGACATCGGCCTGCCTCACGCACGCTCGACGACGATGCGGCCGAAGCCGCGCCAGCGATAGATCAGGTAGGACAGGATCCAGCTGACAATGAAAATGCCGACGACGAAATAGCCGAAACCGGCGAGCTCCTTGTTGAGCTTACCGATCAGATCCCAGAACGCGCCATTCAGTTCAAGCTTGTCGGCGATCAGACCCAGTGCCTCGATGCCGCCGATCAGCATAGCGACCACCGCGGAAATCGCGGTAATGGTCAGATTGTACCAAATTTTGCGGATTGGATTGAGGAACGCCCAGCCATAGGCGCCGACCATCAGTACGCTGTCGCTGGTGTCGACCAGCGTCATGCCGGCGGCGAACAGCGCCGGAAAGATCATCACCGTTGCGAAACTCAGGCCTTCGGAAGCTTGGCTCCCCGCAACCGTGAACAGCGTTATCTCGGTCGCGGTGTCGAAGCCGAGACCGAACAAAAAACCGATCGGGAACATCTGCCAACTGCGCGTGACCATCCGGAACAGCGGCCGGAACATGCGCGCCAACAAACCGCGGCCGGAGAGCAGATGATCGAGCTCATGCTCGGCGACCGCTTCGCCGCGCCGCGCGCGCTGAAAGCTGCGCCACACCCCGCGCAGAATGAACAGATTGATAAAAGCAATGGTCAGCAGGAAAAATGCCGAGGTACCGGTGCCGATGATGCTGCCGATCACCTTGAAAGGATGGAGCTTGCCTTGGAGCGCGAATGCCGTGCCGACGATCACCGCGACCGCGATCGCGACGACCAGCGAGTGGCCGAGCGAGAAAAACAATCCGGCCGAAATCGGCCGTTTGCCTTCCTGCATCAGCTTGCGCACCACGTTGTCGACGGCGGCGATATGGTCGGCATCGACGGCGTGGCGGAGCCCGAGCACATAGGCGAGTAGCGCGGTGCCGAGAAGCGTCGGATCGGCCGAGAGCGTGACAAAAGCCCAGGTCCAGACCGCCGCGTTGAACGCAAACAGCAAGAAATAGATGGCGGCGATCTTGCGCCCTTGATGGGACGAAGCGTCGTCAAGTGCCGAAGTCAGATGGCTGAGCACGGATGGTCCTCGCATAACCTGCCGTCGGCGCGAGCGAGGACCAAAAGACTAAAATCGTCTTTCGGATCATCCACAGGCACACCCCGGCCCGTGTTTGTCGCGTCGACACGGACGATGGCAGGTCTCCTGGCTCGCGGATCGTCGCTCCGTCCTGCCTTCCCGGTGCAGACGCTGCGCCAGTGGCTTAACCGGACGAAACTTCCCGCTCACAGTTGCGGGGGCAGCTGCGGATTTGGTCGCACGGATGCGCGACCGCACCGCATTCCCTATTCACCCTCATTGAGGGACCATCGATACCCTAGTGATAGATTTCGGTGAGTGGGCCTGTCAATCTGGCAGGCGGTGTTCCGCGGGTGTTCCGGCGAGTGTTCCATTGGGCGGCGTAGCAAAACTTTCTCTGGTCCTCGGCGGTGCCCGCTCCGGCAAGAGCCGCTATGCGGAGAGCCTGGTTTCGGCATTGCCGCCGCCGTGGCAGGCGCCGTGGAACTATGTCGCGACCGCGGAGCCCGGCGACGCGGAGATGGCCGAACGCATTGCGTCGCATCGCGCCCGCCGCGGCGCGTCGTGGCATACCATCGAGGCTCCGCGCGATCTTGCCGGTTCGCTGCAAGCGGCCAAGGCTGCACCGGTATTGGTCGATTGCCTGACGCTGTGGCTCTCCAATCTGATGCTCGCTGGCGCGGATATCGACGCGGAGATGGAGCGTCTCGACCATACCCTTGCCGCCACCGCTGCACCGGTCGTCATGGTGGCCAATGAAGTGGGTTACGGCATCGTGCCGGACCATCCGTTGGGGCGGCGTTTTCGTGACCTGCAGGGGGTGCTCAACCAGCGGGTCGCCGCGCGCGCCGATCGCGTCGTGCTGGTGGTCGCCGGGTTGCCGCTCGCATTGAAGGGGGCGCTGTAACAGCGCTGGATGAAGGTGACGCGATGAGCCAACCGATCGATCAGACCGAAGCCGAGCGGCATCGCGCCAAAATGGCCAAGCGCAAGGCCGTGCAGGACGCCGAGGTCGCAGCCAAGACGATCGAGAAGGGATTGCTGATCGTCCATACCGGCACCGGCAAGGGCAAATCGACCGCGGCGTTCGGATTGGCGTTGCGCATGCTCGGCCGTGGTCAGCGCGTCGGCGTGGTGCAATTCATCAAGGGCGCCTGGCATTCGGCCGAACGCGACGCACTGGCGCGCTTTGGCGATCAGCTGGTCTGGCACACGATGGGCGAGGGCTTCACCTGGGAAACACAAGATCGCGCCCGCGATGTCGCCGCTGCCGAACGCGCCTGGGCGAAAGCCTGCGCGCTCATGGCCGATCCGAATCTGGCCATGCTGATTCTGGACGAGCTCAATATCGCGCTGCGCTACGATTATATCGATCTTGCCGCAGTCATCGCTGCGCTTAAGGCGCGACCGCCCGGCTTGCATGTCGTGATTACCGGCCGCAATGCCAAACCCGAGCTCGTGGCCGCTGCCGATCTCGTCACGGAGATGACATTGGTAAAGCACCATTTCGCCGCCGGCGTGAAGGCGCAGCCCGGGATTGAGTTCTAGGTATGGTGGCACGGGCGCTGATGTTTCAGGGCACCGGCTCTGATGTCGGCAAATCGCTGATCGTCGCCGGGCTCGCGCGCGCCTTCGCCCTGCGCGGCCTTAAGGTCCGGCCATTCAAGCCGCAGAATATGTCGAACAATGCCGCGGTCACGTCCGATGGCGGCGAGATCGGCCGCGCCCAGGCGCTGCAGGCGCGTGCCGCGTGCACGCCTGCGACCGTCCACATGAATCCGGTTCTGCTCAAACCGCAGAGCGAGATCGGCGCGCAGATCATCGTGCAGGGCCGCGTTTATGGCAGCGCCAAGGCGGCCGCATACCAGCACATCAAACGCGATCTGTTGCCGGCGGTGCTGGAGAGCTACCGGCAGCTGCGCAGCAGCGCCGATATCGTGCTGGTGGAAGGCGCCGGCAGCGCCGCTGAGGTCAACCTCCGTGCCAACGACATCGCCAATATGGGCTTCGCGCAAGCCGCCGACATTCCGGTCGTGCTGATCGGCGACATCGACCGCGGTGGCGTCATCGCCAACCTCATCGGCACCAAACACGTCATCGATGCACAGGATGCCGCACGCATCTGCGGGTTCATCGTCAACAAATTTCGCGGTGATCCGGACTTGTTCGCCGAGGCAATGACGCGCATCGCGGAAGCGACCGGCTGGCCGGCGCTTGGGCTCGTTTCGTTCTTTCCCGATGCGCGGCTATTGCCCGCCGAGGACGCCCTCGCGCTCGAACAGCAGCCACCGGCAAAATCGCAGACTCGAATCCGCATCGCCGTGCTTATCCTGCCGCACATTGCCAATTTCGACGATCTCGATCCGCTGGAGGCCGAGCCCGCGGTCGATTTGATTCGGCTGCGGCCGGGAACGGTGCTGCCCGGCGACGCCGCTCTTGTGATCTTGCCGGGCTCGAAGGCGACCATCGCCGATCTTGCCGCGCTGCGCGCCGCGGGCTTTGACATCGATATCGCCGCGCATCGTCGCCGCGGCGGATTGGTGCTCGGCTTGTGCGGCGGCTATCAGATGCTGGGGCGGATGGTCGCCGATCCGCAAGGGATCGAAGGATCGCCGGGCCAAGTCGTCGGGCTCGCGTTGCTGGACGTCGAAACCGTTATCTCCGCTGACAAGCGTCTGGAACCGATCAGTGGCACGACCGGTGGCGGCGTTCCGTTTCGCGGTTATGAAATGCATATGGGCGTCACTGCCGGCGCCGATTGCGCGCGGCCTTTCGCGCGGCGCGACGACGGTGCGCCTGACGGCGCGGTTTCCGCCGACGGCCGCGTGTTCGGGACCTACATCCACGGCCTGTTTGCCGATGATCGTCAGCGTGCGGCTTGGCTCGGCCGACTGTCAGCCGGCACGGCCGCTGTCTCCTATGACGACTTGATTGAACAAACGCTCGACCGGCTCGCGGCGCACCTTGCCGCGCACCTCGAACTTGATCGCCTGCTTAAGCTAGCGCGATAAATATCGCGGCGAGCACCGCGACCAGCGCCACAAGCAATGCGTCGGCACCGCGGTAAAGCGCCAGCGCGCGCCCGATGTCTTTAGCGTCAAGGTCACGCCGGCCGCCGCCCATGAACGCATCCTGTACGCGAACGCCGCCATAGACTCGCGGTCCGGCGAGCGACAGGTCCAATGCGCCGGCCATTGCGGCTTCCGGATAGCCGGCATTAGGCGAGCGATGGCGGGCGGCATCGCGGCGGACTGTACGCCAGGCGCCGCTTGCGGAAGCACCTTTCCGCAATGCTGCCGCCGCGATCAGCAACAAAGCGGCGAGCCGCGACGCCGGCAGGTTGACGAGATCGTCGAGTCGCGCCGCCGCCCAGCCGAAATCAGCGTGGCGCGGCGTGCGATGTCCGATCATGCTGTCGGCGGTGTTGATAGCCTTATACATCGCGATGCCCGGAAGTCCTGCTACCAGGAGCCAAAAAACCGGTGCGACCACCGCGTCCGAGAAATTCTCGGCCAGGCTCTCAATCGCCGCGCGGGCCACGCCAGCGCGGTCGAGTTCGGCAGTATCGCGGCCGACAATGTGCGATACTGCCTCGCGCCCGGCAGCGAGGCCGTTTTTATCGAGCGCAGAGGCGACATTGGCGACATACCGATGCAGACTGCGTTGCGCGATCATGGTGCTCGCCAGTACGGCGGCCGCGATGAGACCGTACGGCAGAAGCAGCAATTGGCTTTGCAACACGAAAGCGGCTCCGCCCACGACGCCGAGCAACACCACGACCGCTGACAGTCCCATGAGTCGCCGCAATCCCGGCGCGATCTCGCGGTTGAGAAGGCGGTCGCATCGTTCGATCAATCCGCCGATCCAGATCACCGGGTGGCCGATCGCGCGCGTGAGCCGTTCCGGATAACCGATGCAGAGCTCGATCAGCATGGCGAGAAGCGCGAGTGCGGCCGACATGATGTTTTCTGAAAATCTCGATCACCCGCTTGTGCACGGCGGCGGGCTCGCAGCCGCGCGACGTCTGTTCACTGACGCTCCACAACCTTTCATCGACCTTTCAACCGGGATCAATCCCTATTCTTATCCGCTGCCGCAACTTCCGTCCGATCTATTCATGCGGCTGCCCGATCCGGAAGCGCTCGCCGCAGTCGCGGCCATTGCCGCGCAATGCTATGGCGCGCGGTCGCCAGCGCATGTCGTCCCCGCGCCCGGCACGCAGATACTGCTGCCGCTTGTCGCCGCTCTCGTCGGTCCAGGCCGCGCCGCGGTGGTGGCGCCGACCTATCGCGAACACGCGCGCGCGGCGGCGCTGGCCGGCCACCGTGTCACTGAAATTGCCGATCTGGATGCGGCACGCGAGGCAATGCTGGTCATTGTCACCAATCCGAATAACCCCGACGGGCGGTTGTTTGAGAAGAACGAACTGATCGCTCTGGCAAAACGGCTCGCGACTAGAGGTGGACTGCTGGTGGTCGACGAAGCCTTTATGGATGTCGGTCCGCGCGACGCCAGTCTCGCCGGCGAGGTCGGGCGGAACCCGATTGTGGTGCTGCGATCATTCGGCAAATTTTTCGGGCTCGCGGGTATCCGGCTCGGCTTTGCGCTCGCGGCGCCGCAACTTGCCGCGCGGCTTTCCGCGACGCTCGGTCCTTGGGCGGTCTCCGGACCAGCGCTCGCAATCGGCGCGACGGCTTTGGCCGATCGCGCCTGGATCGAGCAGGCGCGCAACCATTTGATCGCGGCTGCGGACAGCCTGAAAGCTGTTCTCTTAAGTGCCGGGATCGAAATTATCGGCGGTACCGCGCTGTTCCAGCTGGCGCGCATGTCGGCGGCGTCCGATTTGTTTCATCATCTCGGTCGCGCCGGAATTTTGGTCCGCAGCTTTCCGGAACGTCCGTCTTTGCTGCGCTTCGGCCTGCCCGATGGGGAAGCGGCTTGGGCGCGGCTGCAGATTGCCATGGCCGCTTATGCCGATAGGCATTAGGCTTGCGCCATGATCACACGCCTATCGCCATGCGCCTGACCCGCCGCAAGGATGGATTCGCATCCGCGCCGCCCGCGATCCACTTCGACGCGGCGTTTCGTGCGCGCTTGCGCGATCTTTTGTTGTGGCGCCGGGACGTCCGCCGTTTCCGGCCCGATCCGCTGCCGGCAGGTATGCTGGAGAATCTGATCGAACTTGCTTGCCTTGCCCCTTCGGTGGGCCTGAGTCAGCCTTGGCGTTTCGTTATTGTCGAGGACGGTACGCGTCGCATCGCTGTTCGCGAGAATTTCGCGGCATGCAATGCGCAGGCGTTGCGCGCGCAGGCGTCGCAGCGCGCCGGCCTTTACGCCCGGCTCAAGCTCGCCGGACTGGGCGAAGCGCCCGTTCATTTCGCGGTATTCGCCGATCGTGCCGCCACGCAAGGCCACGGTCTTGGCCGCCGCACCATGCCGGAAATGATCGAGTATTCGGCGGTGACTGCCGTGCATACGATCTGGCTTGCCGCGCGCGCCCAAGGAATCGGTTTGGGATGGATTTCGATCCTCGATCCGACGGCGATCGCGACTATTCTGGACGTGCCGACGACGTGGAAGCTCATCGGGTATTTTTGCCTCGGCTATCCCGAAGCCGAGGATACGATGCCCGAGCTTGAACAAGCAGGATGGGAGGAACGAGCGCCAGTGTCCTCGGCCATCGTCCGGCGTTGAGATCCGTCCCGGATGACAGAGATCAGGAAATCAGGGATCAGGTAACAGTCGTCGGGTTTTTGGCCCTGATGCCTGACCTTCTGACACCTGATGGCGGCCATCAGCGCATGGCGCTAGGCGGCCGCGCTGGTTTTTCCTGACGCCCGGAAGCCGTCACCGGCAAACGAGGCTTGGCTGTCCCGGGCAGGTAACGGGCGACGATCACCGGATCGAGCTGGCGCACGGCGCTATCCGGCAGCCGCTGCCAGTTTTCATCGCGGCCGAATAAAGCGATCCCGAGGTAGCCACGGACAGTCAACGTCTCGCCGTCGGGGCTGACGCGCATCATGGCGTTGTAAATGTTGCCATTGCGCGGGTCGAGAATATTGCCACCCTCATAGCTCAAGCCGTCGCGTTGCATGTTTCTGACCAATGGCAGCCCGAGCAGTGGCTGATCCTTGCGGTCATCGCGACAGCTTGAACAGATCGGATTTTTCGGATCCTGCGGGCGAAGAAACAGTTTTGCGATCACGCCTTCATAGAAGCCGCCGTGCTCGACGAAGAGGAACCAGCTGACCGGATTACCAGTCTCTTCATCCAGTTTTTGCCACAGCCCGGTTGCGGCTGGCTCCTCAGGTGCGCTGGACTGAGGCGCCGTGCTCGCCAGAGAGGTCGTCAAAAAACACGCTGCCAGCGCGGTTACGAGTTTTACCGAGTGCAATGCCAACGGAACCCTCCATTGGAATCGAATGTTGCGCGTTGAAGCGGATTGATCGTTTGACAATGCGGTGATTTCACGACCTCACATCGCGTCATGTGGCGATCATTGTGGCGATCCTTGTGGCCGATCCTTGGCGATCCTTCTTGGCTTTTTCGTGCGCGATGGAACAAGAATTGCTTGATCCCGGCGTGGCCGGTGTTATTGGGGGGAACTCACAAGCCGTAACCGCCGGCTCCGGCGCGCTCGCGATTTCTCGACAGTTTTGTGACGGCGGTTTCCAATAGCTGGCCCAAAGCATGCGCGTATTCGTCCCTATTTCAGTTGGCGGCTGGACCCGTTTGTTCAGCCGATGGGACATTCTCGCCATTCTCTTGATCCTCGGGCTTCTAGTTTTCCTCGCCGAGGCAAGCCGGAATCTTTTCGTACCCTTGGCCGACCTGCAAAGGCAGCCGCCCTCGCTCGATCCACGCAATCTCCCTGAATATGCCGCGCGCACCACGCTGCGCATGCTGATTGCGATGGTGCTGTCGCTCGTCTTCACCTTCACTTACGCGACGCTTGCCGCGAAAAGCCGATCGGCCGAGCGGCTCTTGGTGCCGCTGCTCGACATTCTGCAATCGGTGCCGATTCTCGGATTCATTTCGGTTACCGTCGTGTTTTTCATGAGTCTCGCGCCCGGGCGCGTACTCGGCGCCGAATTCGCTTCGATCTTTGCGATTTTCACCAGCCAAGCTTGGAACATGGCGTTCAGCTTTTACCAATCGCTGCGCACGGTGCCGACTGAGCTGGAAGAAGCCACGCGCAGTTTCCAGCTCAGCGCCTGGATGCGGTTCTGGCGACTCGATGTGCCCTTTGCCATCCCGCAGCTCATCTGGAACATGATGATGTCGATGTCGGGAAGCTGGTTCTTCGTTGTCGCTTCGGAGGCGATCAGCGTCGGCAATACCACGGTGACTTTGCCAGGCATCGGCTCGTATATCGCGCTGGCGATCGAGCATCGCGACCTCGCCGCGGTATGCTGGGCGATCGGCACCATGCTGGTCGTGATCTTGATCTACGACCAGGTTCTGTTCCGGCCACTGGTGGCATGGGCGGACCGCTTCCGCTTCGAACAAGAGCCCGGCGTGCCGTCACCGCATTCCTGGGTCTTCGACGTGCTGCGCCGCTCGCGCATTGTCGAGCGGCTGAGGGAACGGGTTACGACGGTGTGGCGCTCCTCGCTGCGTTGGCGCAGATTTGGCAAGAAACCGTCCGGCGCGCCGGCACGACGAGCCAGCCGCGCCTTGGCTTTGCAGTTTACGGCGGTCGTCCTTGTTTTGGCCGCGGCGGCACTGTGGCAGGTCGCGACATTCGCGATGACCGGGATCACGCTGCGCGATGTCGGCGTGACGGCGCTACTTGGCTTTGCCACGCTCGCGCGCGTCGTCGTCCTGATCGCGATCGCCAGCTTGATCTGGGTGCCGATCGGAGTCTGGGTCGGAACGCGGCCGCGCGCCGCACTGTTCGTTCAGCCGGTGGCGCAGTTTCTCGCCGCCTTTCCGGCCAACCTGCTGTTTCCCATCGTGGTCTCAGGGATAGTCGCCTGGCAGCTCAATCCGAATATCTGGCTAAGCCCGCTGATGATCCTCGGCACGCAGTGGTACATTTTATTCAACGTCATCGCCGGTGCTGCGGCGATTCCGGCGGAATTGCGCGCCGTTGCCGTCAATTTGCGCGTGCGTGGCTGGTTGTGGTGGCGGCGCATCGCATTGCCCGCGGTGCTGCCCTATTATGTTACCGGAGCGATCACCGCGTCGGGGGGTTCGTGGAACGCCAGCATCGTCGCCGAGGTCGCGTCCTGGGGCGATGAGCATCTGCAGGCCGAAGGACTCGGCGCCTATATTGCGGAACAAACCGATGCCGGCAATTTCCACCACATCGTGCTCGGCATCGCGGTGATGAGCCTGTTCGTCGTTGTCATCAATCGCGTATTCTGGCGGCCGCTGTACCGTTACGCCGAACGCAAATTCCGGCTTGGATGAGGATGGATATGAACGACGCCGCCTTGCTCGACGTCCATTCCCTGCGCCAATCTTTTCCACGCGCCGACGGCGGCGAACATCTGGTGCTCGATGGCGTCGAGCTTTCGCTGGCCCAGGGTCAGATCGTCGGTCTCCTCGGGCGCACCGGTTCGGGCAAGTCGACATTGCTGCGGCTGATCGCAGGGTTAGCCCAGCCGTCGGGCGGAACGGTCACTTATCTCGGCGAGCGAGTCACCGGACCGGCGCCGGGCATCGCGATGGTTTTCCAGTCCTTTGCGCTATTTCCCTGGCTGACGGTGCTGGAGAACGTGCAATTGGGCCTCGAAGCGCTCGGCCTTCCGGAGGCGGAAATCCGCAAACGCGCGCTGGCGGCGATCGATCTGATCGGGCTAGACGGCTACGAGTCAGCCTATCCGCGCGAATTGTCGGGCGGCATGCGCCAGCGCGTCGGTTTTGCCCGGGCGCTGGTCGTGCATCCGAACATTCTGCTCATGGACGAGCCGTTTTCCGCGCTCTACGTGCTGACCGCCGAGACGTTGCGCACCGATTTCCTCGAACTATGGGGCGACGGCAAGCTGCCGATCAAAGGCGTCGTTCTCGTCACCCACAATATCGAGGAAGCGGTTCTGATGTGCGATCGCATTCTTCTGTTCTCCACCAATCCCGGTCGCATCATCAACGAGATCGCCGTCGACCTGAAACAGCCGCGCAATCGACTCGATCCGCGGTTCCGCGATCTGGTCGAGAAAATCTACGTGGCAATGACGGCGCGCACAACGACGCCGATCGGCATTCCGGACCGGCTGCCGGTGGCAACGATCAACACGGTGCTGCCGCGCGTTTCTGCCAATCTCCTCGCCGGCCTCATCGAGACGCTTGCCGCCGCGCCCTATAACGGCCGCGCCGACTTGCCGGTCTTGGCCGACGAACTGCACCTCGAGATCGACGACTTGTTTCCGGTCGCCGACGCGTCGCAACTGCTGCGGCTCGCCGAAATCGGGGGCGGCGACATCAAGCTTACTGAAACCGGCAAGCAATTCGCCGAAATGGGCACTGACGATCGCAAGCGGCTGTTCCAGCGACAATTGCTGGCCTACGTGCCGCTTGCCGCGCACATTCGTCACGTTCTGCAGGAACGCGCCAATCATACCGCGCCGAAGAGCCGCTTCTTCGACGAGCTGGAGGACTATGTGAGCCCCGAAGATGCGGAAACGACGCTGCGCGCCGTGATCGGCTGGGGACGCTACGCCGAGATGTTCGCTTACGACGACGATTCCGGCACGTTCAGCCTGGAAAATCCGACTTGAAGCGCGTCAATCTTCTTCACTTAGGCGGCGGCAGAAAATTTACTTCGTGCTTGGCCGAGACCGCGACGACGTCCTCGGGCTTCTGTTCTTTCATCGAATGGATTGCCCAAAACAAATCGTAGAGCTTGCGCGTCGGCGAGACCCAAAAGAAACATTTCACCGGCTGATCCGACTTGTTGAAGATGCCGTGCGGCAGGCCCATCGGCATGCGGATCAAATCGCCCGCGGTCGCGACCGCATCTTTGCCGTCGAGCATGAGATCGAAGCGGCCCTCGAACATGTAGATGAACTCGTCTTGCGTCGGGTGGATGTGCGGCGGCACGAAAGTGCCGGGCGGAAACGTGGCGTGCCAGGAAAACGAACTCTCGCTCACCGCCTTCGGCACATAGGTCTGGCCAAGAATATTCCAGACGATGCCGTCAAGGCCGGCGCCTGCTTTGGTTATTCCCACCGTGAGTTTCTGCATGGGGTCATCTCCTTCGCAAACTGCAATCAAGCCGCGCTGCGCCGTCCGCTGGCTGCGATCGCGAGCAGCGCCCGTTCGGCGACGGTGTCGGCCAGCGCCGGATTGCGCCGTGACTGCAGCACTGCGTCCGCCAAATCCGCCATGGCATTGGCGAGCCGCACCGCGCTCCAGGCTTTGAGCGCCGCTTCAACCAGTGGCCGGCGTCGGAACGGCAGCGGCGGCTGGACGGCATCGAGCGAGAACGCCCGGCCCTGCTCGATTGCCATGCGCCACTTGTGCAGCTGGGCGAGCTGCCGCTGCGCGTTGAACAGGATCGATCCCGCGCTGGTGCCGGCGGTGCGGGCTTTGCCGAGCTGGATTTCGAGTTCGCCGGGCCGGCCGGCAAAGGCCGCGTCGACAATGTCCTCGATCGCCAGCGCCGACGCGTCAGAAACCACGGCGGCAACGTCCTCAACGTCGACCTGGCCGCGGCCGCGCGCGTAGAGCGCGAGCTTCTGGATCTCGCTGCGCGAGGCGGCGCGGTCGCCGCCCAATAACGGAATCAGCGCCGCGCGGGCATCTGCAGCAAGCGACAAACCGGAAGCGCGCATCTCTTCGTCGATCAGGCGGGCGCGGTCGCGTTCGGTGTCGGCGTAACATGGTAGCGCCGCGGCATTTTTGGCGCGCTCGCAGACGACCCGCAGCGGCGCGTTGCGGCGCAGATCGCCGGCTTCGATGACCACGCGGCATGAGGGCGACGCCGCGAACAGCGCATCGCCGAGAAGCGCTTCCACCGCCGGCGCAATATTGCGGCTGCCGGCCTTGACCCAGACCGCGCGGCGACCGCCGAACAGCGGCATGGTCAAGGCCTCTTCGACCAGACGCGACGGTTCGGCGGCGAGCTCCTCGCCGTCGAGCCGCGCCAGCGCAAAAGGATCGTTGACGTCGTCGACCGAGGCCGCGAGAAGCGCGCGGACCCGTTCGCCGACCAGACCGGCATCCGGCCCGAACACCAGAACCACCCGCCGCGTCGGATCGGCCCGCGCCACGAAGGCATCGACATCGGCGGCTTTGACGGCGACCATGAAATTATCTCGGTTCGCGCCGTGGGTTTTGCCAGACGGCGCGGCCGTTGGCTCTCGTCATGCTCAAGTGCCGGCGACGAAATAAGACGCGAGCCGGTTGCGGATCGCCTCGGCGGCCACCTTCGCGGCGCGGTCCTCCGCATCGAGCAAGGCGCGCTGCTTGGCGAAGCGCTGCTGCGAGCCCGGGATATCGTAGCCGACGTGAGCGAAGGTGGAGTCCTTGAGCACGATCTTGCCGGTTGCGATTTCGACCATCTGATAGGTCGCGTTCAGCCCGCCGATTTCCTTGGTCGGACGTCCGGTGACCGGATCGATCGACACCGATATGTCGGTCGGCGTCACCGTCACGTCGAGACGATGCGTCGGCGAGGTCGCGCCGGCGGCGCCGTTGAAATCGAACTGCAGAGCGTTGCGCATGGCCACCGCGATGCGCGCCTGCGGCGTTCCCTGCCGCATCGGGATCGGCGCGATCAAGACTTCGGCGAGCTTGTCGCGAACGCTCTCGTCGCCGAGCGACGGATTGCGGCCGTAGAGCGGCTCGAAACAGCCGGCGAGTAGGCTCGCCGCGGTGAGCACCGTGGCAAGCCGCGCGGCTACGCTGATGCGCTTGCGGTTATCACACCACCACATTGACGATCCGTCCGGGCACGATGATCACTTTCTTTGGCCGCTTGCCGTCCAGCGCCTTTTTTACCGCATCGAGCACCAGCACCGCAGCCTCGATCTCGGCATTGCCGGCGTCGCGAGGCACCGTCACATCGGCGCGCTTCTTGCCGTTGATCTGGACCGGCAGTGTCAGCGTGTCCTCGATCAAGAGCGCGCGCTCGAGCTCCGGCCACGGCGCCTGCGCGACCAGCTTGTCATGGCCCAACTGCGCCCAGCATTCTTCGGCGAGATGCGGCATCATCGGATGGAATAATCGCACGAGAATATTAACCGCTTCGCGCAGCGCCCAGCGCAAATCCGGTGGCGCCACGCTTGTCTCTTGCGCCTTGTCGCGAGCCAAAGTTTGCGCACTGTTTGCCGCCCCCGCTTGCGCCTCTTCGACGCCGATATCCCCAATTATCGTATTGAGCGCATTGGCGAATTCGTAAATGTGCGCGACACAAACATTAAAGTGCAGCCTTTCCATGTCATCGGTTACGCGGGAGAGCGCCCGATGCGCCGCCTTGCGCAGCGCCAAGGCCTGGTCCGAGAACCGGGCCGGCCGCTCGGCCGGCGCACCTTTCGCCAATTCCGCCGCCTCGCCGATGAGCCGCCACAGCCGCTGGGCGAAGCGCCAGGCGCCCTGGACGCCGCGTTCGGTCCATTCGACATCCCGCTCCGGCGGCGAATCCGACAGCATGAACCAGCGCGCGACGTCGGCGCCATAGGTCTCGATGATGTCGTCGGGATCGACCGTGTTGCGCTTCGACTTCGACATCTTCTCGATCGGGCCGATCTCGACCGCTTCGCCGGTCGCGGCCAAAGTGGCTCGGCGCGAGTCGCCGTCGGCTTCCACTTTCACTTCCGCAGGCGCTGCCCATTCGCCGTTGGCGCGGCGATAGGTCTCGTGCACCACCATGCCTTGGGTGAACAGTCCGGCGAACGGCTCCTCTAATCCGACATGGCCGGTGCGTTTCATGGCGCGGGTGAAGAAGCGGCTGTACAGCAGATGCAAAATCGCGTGCTCGATGCCGCCGATATATTGGTCGACCGGCATCCAGGCATCGACCATCGGCCGGTCGGTCGGGGCATTGTCGATCCAGGGATCGGTAAAGCGCTCGAAATACCACGACGAGTCGACGAACGTGTCCATCGTGTCGGTTTCGCGCCGCGCCGGTCCGCCGCATTGCGGGCAGGCGACATGTTTCCAGGTCGGGTGATGGTCGAGCGGATTGCCGGGCCGGTCGAAAGTCACGTCTTCCGGCAAGGTCACCGGCAGATCTTTTTCCGGCACCGGCACGGCGCCGCAGCGCTCGCAATGAACGATCGGGATCGGGCAGCCCCAATAACGCTGCCGCGAAATGCCCCAATCGCGCAGCCGGTAATTCACCTGACGCTCCGCGACCGGACGCCGGTAATTTCCCTCCTCTGAAAGGGGAGGAAGAAAAGTGTTCTCCAACCTTCGCGCGACTTCTTCCTTGGCCTGCGCGCTCGTCATGCCGTCGAGGAAACGCGAATTGATCATCGTGCCGTCGCCGTCATAGGCGGTGTCGGTGATGACGAAAGTCTTCGGATCGACGTCCGGCGGGCACACCACCGGCACATTGCCGAGCCCATATTTGTTGACGAAATCGAGGTCGCGCTGATCGTGCGCCGGGCAGCCGAAAATCGCGCCGGTGCCGTATTCCATGACGATGAAATTGGCGACATAGACCGGCAGCTGCCACGCCACATCGAACGGATGGCGCGCGCGAATGCCGGTATCGAAGCCGAGCTTCTCCGCGGTCTCGATCTCGGCTTGCGCGGTGCCGCGATGCTTGCACTGCGCGATGAATTCGGCCAGCGCCGGATTATGCTTCGCCGCCGCCGCGGCGAGTGGGTGATCCGGCGCCAGCGCCATGAACTTGGCGCCGAACAAGGTGTCCGGCCGGGTGGTGAAGACTTCAAGCTCGGTCTCGCCTTTTGGCGCCGTCGCCGGATCGAGCGCGAAGCGAACCAGCAGGCCCTCGGAGCGGCCGATCCAGTTCTTCTGCATCAGCCGCACTTTCTCCGGCCAGCGGTCGAGCCGATCGAGCGCTTCGAGTAAGGACGGTGCGAATTTGGTGATGGCGAAGAACCATTGCGTGAGCTCGCGCTGCTCGACCAGCGCGCCGGAGCGCCAGCCGCGGCCGTCGATCACCTGTTCGTTGGCCAGCACCGTCTGATCGACCGGATCCCAATTCACCTTCGACTTCTTGCGCTCGACCAGGCCCGCGCGCAGGAAATCGAGAAACATTTTCTGCTGGTGCTTGTAATAGGCCGGATCGCAGGTCGCGATTTCGCGGCTCCAGTCGAGCGACAGCCCCATGGATTTGAGCTG
>JBAQBC010000037.1:0-6829 GCA_049286035.1 Xanthobacteraceae bacterium | reverse complement strand
ACCCATGCCGGCGGTGACGAACACCAAGTGCGCGCCACTCAAGTGATCGCGGATTTCCTCGATTACTTCCTCTGCTGCGGCACGGCCCACTTCGGGCTGCGAGCCGGCGCCGAGGCCCTGGGTGACTTGGATACCCATTTGGATGGTGCGCGCGGCCTTCGACATGGTGAGCGCCTGCGCGTCAGTATTGGCGACAACGAACTCGACGCCCTCCAGGCCGGCTGTGATCATGTTGTTGACCGCATTGCCGCCGGCACCGCCGACGCCGAACACGGTGATGCGCGGTTTCAACTCGCTCAGGTCGGAAATGTCAGTCATGTCTGCTCCACGATTGCACGGGCAGGAATGACAGGAACACCGCAGTTACTTACACGCCCTGCGAGCTGCTTCACTCGATTGCGCCTAAATGGCGAATGCGGCTTAGAGGCGATAAGGCCGGTAATCGCCAAGTGACCGGGCGATTATGAACGCTACGCTGCACTGCGTTGGTTAACGGATCGTTAAGACCGCACCCAAACTAAGCGCCCATTTCCCCGGAAAACCACCAGCTAAGGGCCAGCTAAAGCCCTCAGCGATATTTTGAGCGCGGCATCTGCACCGACGGCGCGGTGAGAAAGCGCCGCGGCACGGGCGATGATGACAGCGCGCAGACCCGGTGGCTTCGACGACGGCGTTTAAGGTCTAAGTAACACCTAATATGGCAGAAATGCCCGTTTGACGGGCACCGACACAGATGGAGCTGCCCATGAGGACCAGACGCACCGCCGACGATTTCGTCCGCGACATGAGGGCCAAGTTGCACACCACACCCGGTGTCGCCCCTGTTGTCACCAGCGCTCACCGCCAAGAACTACGAGATCGAGCAGGCCCTCAAGGCCCGCATCATGGAACTGGAACTGGAAGAGGAGCTGACAGCGGCGCGCAACACGACAAGACCAAAAAATGATCTAATGCCCGTGTTAGATCATCTTGCCGAGATTAAGAGGTCGTCGAAAAGTGTGCCCCTTTGAGGGGTAGGCTTTAACGCTGCTTGAAATGTCCGGCTCTCGCACACCCCGGCTGGCGCGGCTATGAGTTCTCATTCATTGCCCAATCCTCTTCTCCCATTCTCTGAACGCCGGCCGATCGACATCGATCAGCAATGGCCAGCCTAGAATTGAATGCGGCGACAGCCACGGTTGCTTCACGGTGAGCGGCACTGTCTCAAGGACGTTGCTTTTGTTGATCAACACCGCCGGATACAGAATTTCAGGCTCCGGCAGTTTCTTCTCCTTTGTCGTTGTCACTTGCTTTGGTAGTGGCGCAGGAATGACGTCGGCGGCTTGCTGTTGACTTGATGGCGGCGGTTCTGGCTGCCGCTCGTCGTAGGTGCCGCTTGTGCCCTTTATGCGGTCCCAGCAGTGCCGTTCGGTATGCCAATAGAGCCACTCACTTGGCCACAACTTCCTGGCTTGTTCCTTGGTCAGACACGGTTTCGCTGCCGCCGCCGTTGCCGCTATCAGCAATAGGCTTAGGCCGACGATTGCCGCGCTTGATAACAGTCGGCAACTCAAACCGCTCAATGATGGCCTGTATATTGCGAAGGACGGACAATGCATCGCTGCGGTCGTGCTTCGCCTGATGGCATTCGTGTTGGTAGTTGGTGACACGGTTGCGTTCCTCTGCCAGAGCCAATTCCAGCCTACTGCACGAGGCCAATGAGCAGGCAGCGTATGCCGAAGGACGCCTAGCCTGAACAGTACGGATCGCAACACCAACGGCGCGCCGTCCCCGATCTCCTTGCCGCGCCAGAACTGGTCGCGATCAGCCGGGCCCAGGGCCAGCGAAGCATTCAAAATCCGCCAGGAATTGATGCCCGGATATTAGGATCGCGGACATCGGCATTTCCATCGAGTTTCTAGTGGTTCCAGGCGCCACTGCATCGCGCATCCGCTATGCCTGTGGCGAGTGACCCCGCACCCTCCGTTCCAAGGCGTCACCTACTCTGCCGGCCGGTTCGCTATAACGGCGCCGGGACGAAATAAGTGGCCGCTTCACATGACCGTTGAGTCTCTGCCAGCGCACGATAGTCCAACCAAAGCGATGGTCTGGGGGCGTACACCACTGCCACAAGAGGCATGGGCGCACGGCTTTCGTACCCCATAACATTCCCCGCACACTATTTATTGGATGAGAAAGCTGGTCGGAGTGGCAGGATTTGAACCTGCGACCTCCTCGTCCCGAACGAGGTGGCGCTCGGCATCGACGGGTGGGGCAGTCGCCTGGGTTTCCCAGTATAATGTGAGGGTGAGCAATTGCCCCACTTTCGAGCAAGCCATTGAAGTCTCTCAAAACGGGCAGTCCCTCCACTCCTGCCATGCAGGCAGGCTGGGCTACGAGCGGCCCCATGGTGCGGAAAGCCCTTTGCCGGGCCGAGTGCTGCAGCTAGACCGCGTCCGTGCCCACCCACGACCCGCGGATCCGCTACGAGGCCCGTCATCGAAATTCGCGAAACGAAATTTGCAAAATGTTGCCACAGGCGTTGCCAGTAGCCACTTTTTTTGAACCTTTCCATAGTTGCTCTTTAAACATAAGTAATTGTAATCATTGCCTGTTTACCCAATCCACTTTGATATGATACATCCGGTCTGCCACTAGGTGTTGCCGTTTATCTGGCAACTGACACGATGTTCGCTGCTCCAAATCTTCCTAAACTAAGCCGCAACTGGCCACTTGTGATCATGGCCGGCATTGGCGGCTGTGCGCTCGGCATCGCCGTTTTCGCGCTCTGCGGAACGTCCTGGGTCGTGACCGCGCTGACGGCAACGTCCACGCCGGTGGCCGCGCTGGTAGTCGGCTTGCCGTTCGGCCTCGGCGCCGCGGCCATCACCGGTTTGTTCGTCAACAGCCGGCGGCGAAAGCAGACAAGATTGTTTCGGGCGGCGCTCAACAATATGACGCAAGGGCTGTGCATGTTCGACAGCGCCGCGCGTCTGGTGCTGTGCAACCAAGTCTACATCGACATGTATCACCTGCGGCTCGATCACGCGCGGCCGGGAACGCCGTTGCGCGATCTGTTGATGCATCGGCTTGCTGCCGACAATTTCAACGGCGATCCGGACCGCTATGTCGCCGAGACCGTGCGCGAGGCCGCCGAAGGCCGGACCGAGACCAAGACTATCGCTCTCAAGGATGGGCGCGTCATCGCGCTGGTCAGTCGCCCTATGCGCGGCGGTGGCTGGCTCGCCACGCATACCGACGTCACCGAGCAGCTCGCCGCCGAGAAGGAGCGCGACTCGCTGCGTCAGCGCGAGGAGCGGCGGCGTGCCGTAGATGCGGCGATCAGTTCGTTCCGCGCCCGCGTCGAAAAAGTTCTCGAGAGCGTGAGCGACAGCGCCACGGCCATGAAGGCGGCCGCCAAATTGTTGTTGTCGACGTCCGATCATACTTTGCAGCGGGCCGAAGGCGCGGTGCACGGTTCGAACGCGGCTTCTGCAAATGTGGAAACCGCGGCTACGGCCGCAGCGGAGCTTTCGGTTTCGATCAAGGAAATCAGCCGCCAGCTCGGCCAGGCCAATCAGGTCGTGCGCGCCGCCGCGGCCGACGCCGCCGCCACCAACGAGGATATTGCTGGGCTTGCCCATGTGGCGCAGAAGATCGGCGACGTCGTCAAGCTGATCCAGGACATCGCCGGCCAGACCAATCTCTTGGCGCTCAACGCCACGATCGAGGCGGCGCGCGCCGGCGAGGCGGGACGGGGCTTTGCCGTCGTGGCATCGGAGGTCAAGTCGCTAGCGGTGCAGACCGCCAAGGCCACCGAAGAAATCACCCACGAAATTCTTTCGGTGCAAAACTCCAGCGGCAAGGCGGTCTCCGCAATCCGCGAAATTACCCGGCGGATGCAGGACATCAGCACTTACACCGGCGCGGTCGCCGCTTCCGTCGAGCAGCAGGAGTTCGCAACCGGCGAGATTTCCCACAATGTCGCCAGCGCGGCGGACGGCGCCAAAGCGATCGTCGCCGCCCTTGGTGAGGTCGCCGGCGGCGTCACCCAGACGCGCGGCTCGGCGCAGACCATGCTGGCGGCTTCGGAAGACGTCGAAAACGCCACTGCGAAACTGCGCAGCGAAGTCGAAGCGTTCTTGAGTACGGTGGCGGCGTAGATTGCATTATTCGTTGTACTTTTCCCTCCCCTGAAAGGGGAGGGTCTGCGCGCGCTTAAGCGCGCCGGGGGAGGGGTCACGTTCACTGAACGTTAGGAAGTGACCCCCACCCGGCGGCCGAAGGCCGCCGGCCTGCCCCTTTCAGGGGGAGGAGAATTAGGAATTCACCGCCCCGCCGCGTAACCCTGCATGCCGCGTGCATTGGCGGCGGCGCGGCGGCGCGGTCCGACACGCGAAGCGGCGGTGAGCCGGCCTTCGGACCAATCCGGCCCGGTTTCGATCGCGTGGCCGCGGCGCTCGAGTTCGGCGATGGTCTCTTTCGGCACGCGGCCTTCGATCACCAGCACGCCGGGGCGCGCCGTGCGCGGCCAGAACGAACTCGGAAAATGTTCGGAGTGCCAGGCCGGCGCGTCGATCGATTCTTGCAAATTCATGCCGCAATGCACGTGCCGCAAGAACATCTGCGTGATCCATTGATCTTGACCGTCGCCGCCCGGCGATCCCCAGGCGAGGTACGGCTCGCCGTCGCGCAACGCCAGCGTCGGCGACAATGTGGTGCGCGGCCGCTTGCCGGGCGCGAGCGCCGCGGGATGGCCCTCTTCGAGCCAGAACATCTGCGCGCGGGTGCCGAGGCAGAAGCCGAGTTCGGGAATGACCGGCGAGGAATGCAGCCATCCGCCGGAAGGCGTCGCCGAGATCATGTTGCCGGCTTTATCAATGATGTCGAAATGCACGGTGTCGCCGCGGCTTGCGCCCATGCGGCCGACGGTCGGCTCGCCGACACCGGCCGCCATTTCCGCGGGCGCGCGGCGCAGCTTGACCACGGCGCCGAAGCCTTCGATCGAGCCCGGCCGCAGTTCGCGCGAGGCGCTTTCCCCGATCAGCTTGCGGCGTTCTGAATTGTACGCGTCCGACAACAGTGTCGGCATCGGGACTTTGACGAAATCGGGATCGCCGTAGAACGCCTCGCGATCGGCATAAGCAAGCTTCGAGGCTTCGACGATGAGATGAATGAAATCCGGGCCGGTCGGATCGAGGCCGTCGAGTTTGAATCCCTTGAGCAACGCGAGCTGCTGCAGCGTTACCGGTCCTTGGCCCCATGGACCGGTCTTGCACACGGTGTAGCGGTTGTAATTGTAAGTCAGCGGCGCTTCGATACGCGGCGTCCAGCGTGCCATGTCGTCGGCGGTGAGCACGCCGCGGTGGCGCGTACCGCTACTGTCCATGACTTCTTGCGTGCGGCAGAAACGGTCGATCGCTTCGGCAACAAAGCCGTGACTCCATGAACGGCGGGCGCGCTCGATCTGCGCGACGCGGTCGCCGCCGGCGCTCTCGGCTTCCTTGATGATACGGTGATAGGTTGCCGCCAGCGTCTTGTTGGTAAATAACGAGCCAGCCGCCGGCACTTCATTGTTGGGCAGATAAATGGCGACCGAGGTCGGCCAGTGTTCGCGAAACATCTCGGCGACGGTCGCGATCGTGGCATTGGTGCGTTCGAGCAGCGGATGACCGTTCTCGGCGTAGCCGATCGCGGGCGCGAGCGCCTCAGCAACGGACATGGTGCCGTAATCGCGAAGGAGCAGCATCCAGGTCTCGAACGTGCCAGGCACCACCGCGGCGAGAAGGCCGGTACCAGGAACAAGGTCAAGTCCCTCGCTACGGTAATGGGCGATCGTAGCGCCGGCTGGCGCCACGCCCTGGCCGCAGATCACTTCGGTCTTGCCGCGCCGCACGTCGTGAACGATCGCCGGAACGTCGCCGCCGGGGCCGTTCAGATGCGGTTCGACCACTTGCAGCGTAAACGCGGTAGCCACCGCGGCGTCAAAAGCGTTGCCGCCTTTTTCCAAAACCGCCATGCCGACCGCGGTGGCGATCCAATGCGTCGAGGTGACGACCCCGAACGTGCCTTCGATCTCCGGACGGGTGGTGAACGTGCTCGGATTGATATTGGTCATGAAAACTCGTTTGTTGCCCTCGGTCATGCGGCGTACCGTTTAGCTCTGTTGCGCGTCATAAAACACGCGCCTAGGAGTTAATGTGGGGCGCCGACTTTATCCGGCTGGATGCCCGGCAGCCAGTGTGGTGGATTTGAAGGTCCTACAATTAAGCAGCCCGCTCGGATAGGACCTTCAAATCCAAAAACCACACTAGAGTCATAAAGTTGCTAGTGTCCCTTTTGATTCCGAAGTTTGCATGAGAGGCGCCGCAAAAACCTGCGAACTTCGGAATCGGGACACTAGCCTGGAGAAGACCGGTGCCGCGCGACGCATTAAAGGTCGGAATAGCGGGGCTTGGCGCGGTCGGGCTTAACGTAGCGCGCCGGCTGGAGGAGAGCATTCCCGGCCTGGTTCTTGCCGCGATCTCAGTGCGCGATCGCGACAAGGCGCAGCGCAATTTGCCGGGCGCCGGCGAGCGCATCCCGATTGTTCCCGCCGAGGCTTTGGCGGGGACTTGCGACATCGTCATCGAGTGCCTGCCGCCGCAGCTGTTCCGCAGCGTTGGCCTCTCCGTGATCGACCGGGGTAAGATATTCATGCCGCTCAGCGTCGGTCAGCTATTGGAGAATTGGGACCTCGTCGAGCGCGCCAAACAAACCGGTGCGCGCATTCTCGCGCCGACCGGCGCGCTCCTTGGCCTCGACGCGGTTCGCGCCGCCGCCGAAGGCACGATTCATTCCGTGACCATGG
>JBAQBC010000036.1:0-21703 GCA_049286035.1 Xanthobacteraceae bacterium | reverse complement strand
GCGGTCGACGGCGTCGCCGCCGGCGCGGGCGCCATCATCGCGATGGCTTCCGATCTGCGTTTGGCGACGCCACAGGCGCAAGTCGCATTCCTGTTTAATCGCGTTGGCCTCGCCGGCTGTGACATGGGCGCGTGCGGGATACTGCCTCGCATCATCGGTCAGGGCCGTGCCGCTGAGCTGTTGTTCACCGGCCGCTCCATGAGCGCGCAGGAAGGACAGCAATGGGGCTTCTTCAACAAACTTGTCGACGCCCAAGCACTTGAGCAGGAGGCGTTGTCGCTGGCGCAGCGGATCGCGTCGGGGCCGACTTTCGCCAACGGCATCACCAAGACGCAGCTCAATCAGGAATGGTCCATGAGTCTCGATCAGCTCATCGAGGCCGAAGCGCAGGCGCAGGCGATCTGCATGCAGACCAAGGATTTCGAACGTGCCTATCGCGCGTTTGTCGCCAAACAGAAACCGGTATTCGAGGGCGACTAGCGCATGATTCCGCAAAGTGGGAACCGGTTTTCGGACAAGATCATGCGCCAACAAAAGGTCAGGGACGCGTGGTGATTCAAGTCAATGGAATTGCGCTCTGATGCCGGATAAGACCTTCCTCAACTGGCCATTCTTCGACGAGCGCCATCGTGCGCTCGCGGCGAGCATTGAATCCTGGTGCGCGTCGAATCTTGCGCGCACGCGAAATGCTGAGGGCAGCGCGCACGGCGATCTCGACGCCGCCTGCCGCGATCTGGTGCGGCAACTCGGACGCGACGGCTGGCTCGCCCATACCGCACCAGAACCTGGCGGCACGGCGCCACTCGATGTACGCACGCTTTGCCTCATTCGCGAGACGCTGGCGCGGCACGACGCACTCGCGGACTTTGCCTTCGCGATGCAAGGCCTGGGCGCCGGTCCGATCAGTCTTTTCGGTAACGCCGAGCAGCGGCATTGGCTCGCGCGCACGCGCAGCGGCGAAGCGATCGCGGCGTTCGCGCTGACCGAGCAGCAATCCGGATCGGATGTAGCCAATATTGCCATGACCGCGCGGCGCGACGGCAACGGCTACGTTTTAGACGGAGAGAAAACCTGGATCTCGAACGGCGGCATCGCCGATCTCTACGTTGTCTTTGCTCGCACGGATGAAGCTCCGGGCGCGAAGGGACTTTTCGCGTTCATCGTGCCTGGCGACGCGGCGGGATTTTCGATCGCCGAGCGCCTCGATGTGATTTCACCGCATCCGTTGGCGCGAATTGCCTTCGATCGCGTGCGCGTGCCGGCAAGCGCGATGATCGGCGCGCCCGGCGAGGGGTTTAAGATCGCCATGGCGACGCTTGATGTGTTTCGCGCGACCGTTGCCGCCGCGGCGCTTGGTTTCGCGCGCCGCGCGCTCGAGGAAACGCTTAAGCGGGTGCGCGGGCGGCGCATGTTCGATGGCGCACTCGCGGACCTGCAGCTGGTGCAGGGCGCAATCGCCGAAATGGCGCTCGATATCGATGCCGCTGCACTTTTAGTTTATCGCGCCGCCTGGACGAAAGATTCGGGCGTCGCGCGGGTGACGCGCGAAGCCGCCATGGCGAAACTGTTCGCGACCGAGCGGGCGCAGCGGGTTGTGGACAAGGCCGTACAGCTTCACGGTGGCGACGGGGTGCGGCGCGGTCACATTGTCGAGCGGCTGTATCGCGACATCCGTGCGCTGCGCATCTATGAGGGGGCGTCGGAGGTCCAAAAAGTCGTCATCGCAAGACAGATGCTTGCGGGAGGGTAGTCATGGCAGCGCCTGTCCTTGGCCGTTCGGCTCACGTGGATACGTTCACGCGGGATAACCTGCCGCCCACACACAAGTGGCCGGATATTGTGCTGGCCGGTTTCGACTATCCCGAGGAGCTCAACGCCGGCGTCGAATTGACCGACCGCATGGTGGCGGGTGGTTTCGGCGACCATGTCGCGCTGATCGGCAACGGTCGCCGCCGCACCTACAAGGAGCTGTCCGATTGGACCAATCGAATCGCCCATGCGCTGGTCGAAGATTTCAGCATCAAACCCGGCAACCGCATTCTCATCCGATCCGCAAATAATCCGGCGCTGGTGGCGTGCTGGCTGGCCGCGACCAAAGCCGGCGCCGTCGTGATCAACACCATGCCGATGCTGCGCGCCGGCGAGTTGGGCAAGATCGTCGATAAGGCCGAGGTGACGCTGGCGCTGTGCGACACCAGGCTGATGGATGAACTGGTCAATTGCGCCAAAACCAACAAGCACCTCAAACAGGTCATCGGCTTCGACGGCACCGCCAATCACGACGCCGAGCTCGACCGCATCGCGTTGAGCAAGGACGTCACCTTCAACGCGGTGAAGACCGGCCGCGATGATGTCGCGCTGCTCGGCTTCACCTCAGGCACTACCGGCGAGCCGAAAGCGACGATGCACTTTCATCGCGACCTTCTCATCATCGCCGACAGCTATGCCAAGGAAATTCTTGCGGTGACGCCGGACGACATATTCGTCGGTTCGCCGCCGCTCGCCTTTACCTTCGGGCTTGGCGGGCTTGCGATCTTTCCGCTGCGCTTCGGCGCCACCGCGACGCTTCTGGAAAATGCCTCGCCGGCCAACATGATCGAGATCATCGAGACCTATAAGGCCACCATCTCGTTCACGGCGCCGACTGCTTATCGCGCCATGCTCGGCGCCATGCGCAACGGTGCGGATCTGTCTTCGCTGCGGGTTGCGGTCTCGGCCGGCGAAACGCTGCCAGGACCTGTGTTCGAGGAATGGATGGCGAAAACCGGCAAGCCGATTCTAGACGGCATCGGCTCGACCGAGATGCTGCATATTTTCATTTCCAACCGGCTCGGCGACGCGGCGCCGGCCTCGACCGGAAAGCCGGTCGGCGGATACGAGGCCAAGATCGTCGGCGACGACATGAAGGAAAAGCCGCGCGGCGAGGTCGGCAAACTCGCGGTCCGCGGCCCCACCGGTTGCCGTTATCTCGCCGACAAGCGGCAGGATTCCTATGTGCGCAATGGCTGGAACCTCACCGGCGACGCCTTTGCGCAGGACGAGGCGGGCTATTTCCATTTTGCTGCGCGCGCCGACGATATGATCATTTCCTCCGGCTACAATATTGCCGGGCCGGAGGTGGAGGCGGCGCTCCTTTCGCACCCCGACGTCAAGGAATGCGCGGTGATCGGCGTGTCCGACGCGGAGCGCGGCCAGATCGTTCAGGCCCATGTCGTGCTTAAAGAGGGGGTGGCGCCAGGCGCGGAATGCGCCAAGCGTTTACAGGATCACGTCAAGGCGACCATCGCGCCGTTCAAATATCCGCGCTCGGTGAAATTCATCGAGGCGCTGCCGAAGACCCAGACCGGCAAAATCCAGCGCTTTCGGCTGCGGCAAAGCCCGCCGGGTGGAGCATGATCCGGAGAAGTGGGTGCCGGTTTTCCGAGAAGATCATGCTCAAAAAAGCAAGCTAAAGCGAAATGATGACACCATTTCGCTTTAGCGCTTCGCTTCGTGAGGAGAGACCAGGTGGCGCAACCGCATACATTCCTTCATCCACGTGGCTGGAAGCTCGCCAAAGGTTTTAGCAATGGCGTCGTCGCCGAAGGCCGCATGATCTTTCTCGCCGGCCAAGTCGGCTGGAACGCCGAGCAGCGGTTCGAAAGCGGAGATTTTGTCGCACAGGCACGGCAAGCGCTCGCGAATATCGTAACGCTTGTTGCCGAGGCTGGCGGCGGCGCGGAACAAATCACGCGGCTGACCTGGTTCGTTCTCGACAAAAAGGACTATCTGTCGCGGTTGCGCGAACTGGGCGAGGCCTACCGCGGTGTCATGGGCAAACACTTTCCGGCCATGACGCTTATTCAAGTCGGCGCGCTGGTCGAAGACGAGGCAAAAGTCGAGATCGAAGCTACGGCCGTTGTTCCCACATGAGGGTTCAACTGTCTGCCAAGGACGCGGCCGGAGTCGAAGCGATGCTTTGCTCGGGGGCCTCGGACGAATCCGTTCTTACGATTCGGCTCTCGGTGGCAAAGCCCCAGGTCGGATCGTATCGGTGCAGGTGATAGACCGGGCGTGTCTTCATCGGCGGCGGATATTCGCCCTTGCGCAGCATCGTCGCGACGCACGGGACGACGCTGGCGGGGATGCGTCCGATGTGGCCGGTCGCGGCGCGATGCACATGGCCGCTGAACACAGCGATGATTCGATCGCAGCGCTGCAAAGCGTCGCGCAGCCGCGCCATGCTTTCCATTGTCTCGAAATGAAAGCGGTCCGGTCCGACCATGACCTCAAATGGCGGATGGTGCGTGAAAACGGCGATTGGTTTATCGGGCTCGGCCTCGATCAATTCGATCAGACGCCGCGCCTGTTCGGTGCGAAACTCGCCTCGATTATGGCCTGTTTTAAGCGTGTCCAGGGCGATCACCCGCACTGGATAATCCTCGACCGCGTAGTCGATGAATCCGGAAACGGGCGCGAGATAGCCTTGCGCAGAAAAAGCGGCGCGCAGATTAGCTCTGTCGTCCTTGTTACCGGGCAGCACGTAAACCGGCGCGCGCGCCTTTGCGAGGAGGGCAAGGGCTTGCGCGTATTCGTCCTGGCGTCCGTTATGGACGACATCGCCGCTGTGAACAATCACATCGGCCGGCGGATCGAGCGCATTGATGTCCGCGATCGTTGATGCGAAGTCGCGCATTCTCCGCTCGGCGTCGGGCGTATCGAGCGCCAGATGCGTGTCGGAGATGTGCGCGATGATCATGATGCGGAATTATCGTTTTTCGTTTTTAACCCGGCGTAATACTCTTTAAGAATCGCCACCACTTCCGGTCGGCTGAATTCCGGCGGTATCTCGGCGTTGCTCGACAACATCTTGCGCTGCTCGGTGCCCGAGATCGCAATGTGATATTTCGGATCGTGCGGGCAGGTTTTTCCCGTCGCCATGCCATAGCACTTGCGGCAATAAAACGTGACGTCGATCTTCAGCGGCTTGGTGTGAAGCGCGCCCGGCCAGAGCTGATCGAAGATAGCTTGCGAATCGTAGGGACCGTAGTAATCGCCGACGCCGGCATGATCGCGTCCGACAATAAGATGCGAACAGCCGAAGTTCTGGCGAATGAGCGCGTGAAGCAGCGCCTCGCGCGGACCGGCATAGCGCATCTCGATCGGATAGCCGGCTTGAATGACCGTTCCGGGGCGAAAATAATTATCGATCATCGCCTGGATGGCCCGGGTGCGAACCTCGGCCGGTATGTCGCCGGCCTTCAGTTTCCCGAGCACCTGATGAATGAAAACGCCGTCTGACACCTCAACCGCGATTTTGACCAGGTGTTCGTGGCTGCGGTGCATGGGATTTCGGGTCTGAAACGCCGCGACAATCGACCAGCCGCGCTCCAAAAACATCGCCCGTGCCTGCGCGGGACGGATGTAGAGTTTCGGATATCTTACGGGATATTCGCCTTCGCTTAGAACGGACACCGGTCCGGCCAAATTGACGTCGCCTTGCTGGAAGAGTTTCGCGACGCCGGGATGTTTCGGGTCGGTCGTGCGGTAGACGTGCTCGGCCTCGATCGTCTTGTCGATCGCATATTTCTCGCGGACCGCCATCACCGCGAGGATTTCGCCACTTTCCGCGTCGACAAGGGCGACTTCCTCTTCGGCGCGGATGCTGCTGCCAAGATCGCTATCGACCGAGAGCGTGATCGGGATTGGCCAGAACACGCCATTGGCCAATTTCATATCGAGACATGAACCGTGCCAAGCGTCGTGGTCCATGAAGCCGTCGAGCGGCGTATAGGCGCCCATCGCCAGCATGAAGAGGTCGGAGACGGTGCGCGAATCCAGAGGAATTTTCTTAAGTTTTTCGGCCCGCTTGCGCTCCTCCGGTCGCTGCGCTTCCGGCAGCAAAAGCGGCTTGACCTGTTCCGAATTGTGCGGCGGCACCAGTTGGGCCATTGGCGATTAATAACCGGCGATCAATCGATGATGTGATACACCGGCGCTTTTTCCATCGCCCATTTGCCGGAATGGCGATCGTAGCGCGACAGTGTGAAGCAATGCCAATCCTGATCATCGAGCTTCGGATGATCCGCGCGATAATAATATCCCGGCCATCGCGTTTCCGTCCGGAACAAAGTGTGCTGGGTGACGCATTCCGAGGCCAGCACACGGTGATGAAGCTCCCATGCCCGCTGCAGCTGGTGCAGGTCTTCGGCGCCGAGATGGGCGAGATCTTCCGTGAGCATGGCGAGTAATTCGAGCCCGCGCGTGAGCAGCGGTTCGTTGGTCGTATAATGCGCGCTGATCCCGCCGACATATTCGTCCATGATCTTTTCAAGCCGCTGCAGACCATGCAGCGGCAGCAGGTAGCTCGGCGACACGGTCCCAGCCACGATCTCGTTGCGCCCGATCCGGTAGTTTTCCAGTGGCTGGTACACAGCTTTCTTGAGCTCTTCGTATTCCGCCTCGCTGACCACGGGCTGCTCTCGCCCGATTTCGTTGACGTACTTGACCGCGGCCTTGCCGGCGATGCGACCCTCGGTGAACGATCCCGACGAGAATTTATGCGCGGAGCCGCCGATGGCGTCGCCCGCGCCGAACAGGCCTTCCACCGTCATCATGCGGTTGTAGCCCCACTGATAGTCGGCCGGGGCGTAGTCTTCCGGACCGCTCGCCCAGGCGCCTGAACAGGTCGCATGCGAGCCCATCACATAGGGCTCCGACGTGGTCAGTTCAGGATTGATCTCCTTGGGATCGATGTTTTGCGACGCCCACACCACCGCCTGACCGATGGTCATGCCGAGGAAGTTCTCCCAGCCGACGGTCTCCTTGTGCGGGTCTTGAAACGCCTCTTTGGTGACCATGCGGATCGGGCCGCGGCCGGCTTTGACCTCTTCCAGCAGCGCGTGATTGCGCAAGCACGTCGGCACCGGGTGATGATTGACGTAGTCCCCGACCATCCTCTCGATCGAGTCGCGCCAGAATGCCTCGTAATCGTGCCCGTAGGCGTTCTCCGTATGGGTCTTCAGGTGCAGAAAGTAAGCGCCGACGGGACCATAACCGTCCTTGAACCGGGTCAGCACGATCCGGTTTTCCATCTGCGTCATCTTCGCGCCGGCCAGGATCGGCAAGGCATAGGCCGAAGCGCTGCTCCAGGGCGCGTACCACGTTCGCCCCATGCCTTCGCCGACCGCGCGCGGCTTGAAAATGTGCGATGCACCGCCGGCGGCGACAATGACCGCCTTGGCGCGAAACACATAAAACTCGCCGGTGCGAACGTTAAAGCCGACCGCGCCGGCGACCCGATTGGGCCGCGCGTCATCCATCAGCAGGTGCGTCACCATGATCCGGTTATAGATTTCGCTGGCGGCCTTGCGCGCGGCTTCGGCGACGATCGGCTTATAGCTTTCGCCGTGGATCATGATCTGCCATTTACCTTCGCGCTGATATCTCCCGGTCTCTGGGTCCCGCATAATGGGCAGGCCCCATTCCTCGAATTTGTGCACCGTGGCGTCGACGTGCCGCGCGATGTCGTAGCCCAGATCTTCGCGAACGAGGCCCATCAGATCGTTGCGCGCGTAACGGACATGGTCTTCGGGCTGATTTTCGTTCCAGTGCATGCCCATGTAGCAGTTGATCGCATAAAGCCCCTGGGCGACCGCGCCGCTGCGCTCGATATTGGCTTTTTCGACGCATACGATTTTCAGATCGCGACCCCAGTACCTGGATTCATAAGTGGCGCCGCAGCCGCCCATGCCGCCGCCGACGACGAGAATGTCGGCGTCCACGAATACGGTCTTGCGGCGACGCATCAGATCGAGCCTTGCTTAAAGCGGTCGCGCGATACTGTCGGCAGTGCGGCGATCTTGAGTGCTTCGGGTTCGTGCGCGAGCTCTTGGGATTTCATCGCCTCGGCGCTTGGCGGCGCATAGTCAGCCGGGGATTTGATCGAACCCCAAGGCGTAGTCCGGATCGGGGAGACGAAATTCTTTTCCCGGCCGTCGCGGAATTTTATTTTCCAGGAAATCGTCGCCTTATCTTCTTCCCGGCGCACGCGGACGCTGTGGCCGAGCGGGGCGAAATCCGCATAACCGCGGCAGTCAATCGCAAATTGCGGGCAGGCTTTGACGCAGGAATAGCACTCCCAGCACATGTTCGGTTCGATATTGAACGCGCGCCGATAGGTGGTGTCGATGTGCATGATGTCGGACGGGCAAATATCGACGCAATGTCCGCATCCGTCGCAGCGCGTCATATAAACGAAGGTCGGCATGATATGTCCTTATCTACTGCGTTGAGGTGGGCGCCGGTCAGTAATGCCGCGCATGCTCTAATCCACCACCGAATTTTCTCGGTGCATCCGCCGGCGGCGGCAAATTGCTCATCGTACCGTTGGCTTCGGCTACTCTTTTTTCCAGGGCAGCGGCGGGCTTGAAGAACATGTGCGAGAACTTGGACCACGGGATCGATCCAAATAATACCGTGGTGGCGAGGAGGTACAGGCCAAGGAATACGGTGCTCCATGTGCTATTGCCGGCTGCCTGCACGGTGGCCCACACCAAAGCGAAGGTGACGCTCAAGACCAGCGCGACGATGAACAGATCGGCGCGAACAAAGCGGAACGGTGAATGGCCTTCGGCGACAACGTCGACCCTGATGAAAAACCAGAACCAGTAACCGCCCGCGCAAACCATCAGGCTGCCGATGTACCAGAGTACCGCAACGCTGCCGGGCGTAGGCACGGCAGCTGTGGGATAGGCGAACACCATCATGATTGTCGTGACGACATAGATCACAAAGCCGTACATCGTCAGCAGATGGGCCATTCTGCGCCGCATATTGCAGAACTCACCGGAAGCCATCACGTCGACGACCGCTGTTTGGACCACCAGCGAAGCCATCCGTCCGCCGCTGACTTGGCGCTTCGCCCTGCTCCTGAAATCGCGCCAGTTGTTAAAAAAGTAGGTCGCGCTTTGTTTATGGATAATGTCGAACACGGTGCCGGCTACAACCAAGAGCGCCATCACGACGACGTATGTCTGCATGATCGCCGGCGATACGGACGCCGAAAGCGCGGCGAAGGGGTTGCTGAACATGGCAGGCTGTCCCGGACTTATTTGGCAGAACGTTAGGTGCGTTATCGGCGATTTATTGGACTATTTTTCTCTAGTAAAGCGCCGGGCCGGATTGAAGGCAATGATTTACGTTCAATATTTCCCAAACCCGACCCTGTCACTTGGCAGTGCGATAGTGCAGATTCTCGCGGCATGACGCGGTGTTCTGCCGGCGGCGCCGTTGAAGTCGCCCATTATTCGCCGACAAGTTCGCGGCGCCGCCCTTCGAGGGCCGCCGCATAACGGCGCAGCACATAAGCTTCGGTCAGAAGCCCAACCACACGCCGATCGAGGAAGGAATCCACCACGACCAGCGCTTCGGCCTCGGCGCGGTCGAAGGCAAGGACTGCCTCCTTCACCGCCATTTCCGGCAGCAGCAGTTCATCCGAAAAATGCAAAAGGTCCTTGACGGCTCGCTCGGGTGCGACGTCCGCCCCGTGTGCCTCCGCAACCAGGACGAGACCCACGTAACGGTCGAGGTCATCGACTGCGACCACATAGATCGTGGAGCCCAGCGGATGTGCTTCGCGGAATTTGCCGATCGTCGCGGTCGCTTTGGTTGTTTCAACGTCGCTGCGCATCATCTTCTCGACGGTGAGGTCGCGCATCCAGCCGATATCGGCGGCGCTGCGGATGGTCTCGCCACGCAGATGGAAACGCCAGGTTGCGAAGGAGTAGCCGAACACCTCGCGCGTAACTTGCGCGGCGATAATGACGGCAATCAGCACCGCCGTCGTCAGCCAGAGATCTCCGGTCGTCTCCAGCGCGATGAAGGTCATAGTCAGCGGTCCGCCGATGACGGACGCCGACAAAGCGCTCATGGCGATCACCGCCGACGCATTGGTGTCGAAATCGAGCGTCGGCCAGGTCATGGTGATCGCTTCGGCGAGCAGGTGCCCGCCGAGCGAGCCGATCAAGAGTGAGGAAAAGAACAGGCCGCCACGAAAACCGGAGCCAAGCGAGGCAATCGAGGCCGCGATCTTAAGGACAAATACAATCGCCACAGTGCGAACCGAGAGATCGAGCGTGCCGATCACTCTTAATGCGCCATGGCCCGACGACATCACTTGCGGCGATGCAAGGGCCATAAGTCCGACAACGAGACCGCCGGCCACGGTTCGCAACGTTGGCCGTACGCGCAGGCGGGCGAACAGGGCCTCGCACAGGGCCACGCCGCGCATCAGAATGATTCCGAGGACAGCCGAGAGCAGTCCCAGGGCGGCGGCCAGGATCAGATCGTGGGTGAGCAGGACGGTTTTATCGGGCGCAACGACGCCGAGATCGGCTGGTTCGACCGAGTGCGCCACCAGGTATCCGATGAGCGCCGAGATGCCGACCGGCGCAAGGCTCGCCGGCGCGTAGCTGCCGATGATCAGCTCGAAGCCGTAAAATGCGCCGGCCAGCGGTGCGCCGAAGGCGCCGGCGATTCCAGCAGCGGCCCCGCAGCCGACCAGAATGCGCAGATCGCTTCGTCGCAGCCGAAATGCCACGCCGATGCGCGAGGCGATGCCGCTGGCAAATTGCGTATAGCCGGCTTCAAGACCGACTGAAGCCCCGACGCCGCTCGACCACACCGTCTGCGCGGCGACGATGATGCTGCCGAGGAGCGACATGCGGCCGCCATGCAGCGCGTTGGCCTCGATCGGGTCGATTTCCCGTTCCGGACGCCAGCGGCGGAGAATCTCGCTGCCGATGCCGAACAATAGGCCGCCGAGCAAGGGGACTGAAATTGCCAGGACCGGATCGAGCGTGAACCGCGCCGAGAGGCGTTCGCCGGGCTCCAAATGAAACAGCATCTCATGCAAAAGATCGACGCAGGTGCCCATCGCCGCGACGACCAAACCGCCCAGCACGCCGACCACGACCGCAAGCAGGATGAGGCTGGATTCTCGCGCTCGTACGAGCGCCCGCAGGCGTCGCGGAATCTCCAAGGGATTCCCGACCCTGGCAACTAGCGCAATCACCGCACACCATGCGGTTGATGAGACTCTCGAAGGCGGACGTAACTCCGCGTCATTGCTATCTCACCACGTTCAGTCTGCATCTACAACGCTGCCGCGAGCGCTTTGCCACTGCGCAGGTCCAGGTCACGCGACGGCGCTGAGGCGCATGGTCGTCGTACTCCACATCGGAAGCGATCGCAACGAATCCGGTGGCGCGGCCCGGGCCGAGCGCGGCCACCCACACAGGGTTAACGCATGCTGCGCAAGCGAGCGGTCTGTGGGAGCCCACTTATCCGATCAGGTGCCAGCCGACATTGGCGAGGATAAACAGGCCAATGATGACCAGAGCGCTGGAGACAATGCCGCGCAACGTGGCTCGCGGCACGGCATGGGCGAGCTTGGCGCCGAACCAGGAGCCGCCGCTCAGGCTCACCGCGAGGATGAGGCTCAAGGCCAAATCGAGCTTGCCATAAACTATATTCCCGGCAGTCGCGGCAATCGCCACTGGAAGCTGGAAGATCTGACTCAATCCGACGCTCGCGAGGACACCAAGCCGCATCGAAAGAAGGATCGGCACCAGCAGCAGCGGTCCGCCCGTCCCCGTCAGCGACGAGAGAAATCCGGTGGCAGCTCCGATAAGGAAGAGAACGCCGTGAGACGACCTGGCACGATCAATCTCAGTGTGAATTCGCGGCCGTAACGAATTTAATCCCGACATAAGGGTCAGCAGACCCAGGCAGCCAGCCAACAAACGGCCATCGAAAATACTGACTGCCCAGGCGCCGGCGAATGCCGCGGGCGTACCGCCGAAGCACAGCGAACTTGCCATTCGCCAATCGATCGATTTGTTGCGGGCGAATACGACAGTCGCAGCCAGCCCCGACAGGATATAGGCGAACATCGCCGCCGGAATTGCGATCTCAATGGCGACGCCGGCAAGAAAGACAAGCGCCGGCACCAGAATAACGCCGCCAATGCCGATGCATCCGATCATCAGGCCGGACAAGGTTCCGAGCAGCGCGATCCACATTACTTCCGATAACGGCACGAATATTTACCCGCCCTGGCGCCGCTGCATTATCGTTTTCCCTTTTTGCCGCCCTGCACTAGCTTTCGTTGTGCTCCGGATTAAAGTGGCCAACCCGAAGCGGATCAGAGGTAAAGCGACGTTGCTCTACGAGATCACCATAATCGCTATGAACACTTCGATCGCATTGTGACGACCATGACCGCGAAAATCATTGATGGCAACGCGGTCGCCCGCACGATACGGGATGAGTGTCGCCAGCGCGTGCAGCGCATCGTCGCCCACTCGGGCACGCCACCCGGATTGGCCGTCATCCTCGTCGGCTCTGATCCGGCTTCAAGAATCTATGTCAAGAACAAGATCCGCGCCTGCGCCGATGTCGGCATCCGCTCGTTCCGTTTCGACTATCCGATCGATGTCAAACAGGACGAGGTCGTCGCCAAGATCGCCGAGCTTAACGACGATCCGGCCGTGCATGGCATTCTGGTTCAGCTGCCGCTGCCGGCATCCTTCGACATGGCGCGCATCCTGCACACCATATCGGCGGACAAGGACGTCGATGGATTCCACCTCTACAATGTCGGCGGTCTCGTGGTCGGCGGCACGGTATTTCCGCCGTGCACGCCCTATGGCGTGCTCAAACTCCTCGAGCACGAGAACATTTCGCTCGAGGGCAAGAACGTGGTCGTGGTCGGCGCCAGCAACATCGTCGGCAAGCCGATGGCGTTAATGCTGATGCAGCACGAGGCGACGGTGTGCATCTGCCACGCCAAGACTCGCGATCTGGCGCAGTTCACGCTGCTTGCGGACGTATTGGTCGTGGCCGCGGGCTATCCGAACCTCATCCTGCCGCAGATGGTGCGAACCGGCGCGGTGGTGATCGACGTCGGCATCAATCGCCTGCCTGACGGCAGGCTGGTCGGCGACGTTGATTTCGCGGGCGTCGCGGCAAAGGCCTCCTATATCACGCCGGTGCCGGGTGGCGTCGGACCGATGACCGTTTCCATGCTCTTGATCAATACGGTGACCTCCTGCGAGCGGAGGCTGCAGCACTTGTCCATTTTGGGTGGGAAAGAACGGCTGGCCGCCAGCCGCTGACGGAGATTGGCCCGCCGAACGACGGCAAAGATAAAGTTTAAGGGAAACGCGTGGCCGCTTACGTCCTTGCCATCGATCAGGGAACGACATCGACGCGCGCCATTCTGTTTCGCGCCAACACGTCGATCGCCGTCGTCGCGCAGCAGGAGTTTCCGCAGCATTTTCCCGCCGACGGTGAGGTCGAGCATGAGCCCGAAGACCTGTGGTCATCCGTGCTTTCGACCTGTCGCGCGGTGCTCTACCAGGCCGGCGCCGCCGCACGCGACATCGCTGCGATCGGAATCGCCAATCAACGCGAGACGACATTGTTGTGGGATCGTGCCAGCGGCCGGCCACTGCATCGGGCCATCGTTTGGCAGGACCGACGGACCGCCGATCTCTGTGCGCAGCTCAAAGCAAAAGGCCGTGAGAGCATGTTCACTGCCAAAACCGGTCTCTTGCTTGATCCTTATTTCTCCGGAACCAAGCTGGCTTGGCTGCTCGACAATGTTCCCGATGCGCGCGAGCGCGCCGCGCGCGGAGAGCTCGCCTTCGGCACGGTGGATACCTATTTGCTGTGGCGTTTGACGGGCGGCCGCGTTCACGCAACCGACGCTACCAACGCCTCGCGCACGCTACTCTACGACATTCACGCCGGGCGCTGGGACGATGCGCTGCTCGCAGCACTCGGCGTCCCGCGGTCGGTGTTGCCCGAGGTCTTGGATTCGTCGGCGAACTTCGGTGCGACCGACCCGGAACTGTTCGGCGGCGCAGTTGCGATTTGTGGCATCGCCGGAGACCAGCAGGCCGCTCTGATCGGGCAGGCCTGCTTCGCTCCGGGGATGGTGAAGTCCACCTACGGCACCGGCTGTTTCATCGTCCTCAACACCGGCGGCACGGCGGTAGTCTCCAATAATCGGCTGCTCACCACGGTGGCCTATCAGCTCGGCGGGGTGCGCAGCTACGCGCTCGAGGGCTCGGTCTTCATTGCCGGCGCGGCGGTCCAGTGGCTGCGCGATGGCCTAAAGATCATCACTACCGCCGAACAGAGCGGAGCGCTCGCGCAAGCGGCGGATCCGTCGCAGGAGGTTGTGCTCGTTCCGGCCTTCGTCGGGATGGGGGCGCCGCATTGGCGGCCGGAAGTGCGCGGCGCCTTGTTTGGCCTCACGCGTGCGACCGGACCGCGCGAACTGGCGCGAGCCGCGCTCGAAAGCGTGTGTTTCCAGACCGCCGATCTGCTCGCCGCGATGAAGGACGATTGGCGCGAAAGCACAAGCACGATGAATACGCTGCGCGTCGACGGCGGCATGGCCGTTTCGGATTGGACCATGCAGCGGCTCGCCGACATTCTCGGCAACACAGTCGATCGTCCCCAAATTAAAGAAACGACCGCGCTTGGCGCGGCCTATTTGGCCGGCTTGCATACCGGCTTCTTTCCCGAACCGGACCGGTTTTTGAATCATTGGCGCCTGGAGCGCCGTTTCGAACCGCGCATGGACGCGAAAGAGCGCGCGCGCAAATTGGCTGATTGGTCTTCGGCGGTGCGTCGCTTGCTCAGCTAAACCCAGCAGAGCGGCTTTGCGGCGCAAACCGAGCCGGGCGCGACGCGATGGGCGTGCGGGAATAAAAGCGAGCCGCCGGGATTTATAGATGATAGCCACGCAAGGCCGGGAAGGCCATGAGACTCTTATTCGCCACATTGGCAATTTGCGTCGCCGTTGTCGCCACAACGCGGCGCCGAAGCCCAAAATTATCCATGGTGCTCTTATTACAGCTCTAGCGGCGGCGGAGGCACCAATTGCGGCTTCACGACATTTCAGCAGTGTCTCGACAACGTTCGCGGGATTGGCGGCTTTTGCGATCGTAATACGCAATATCAGCCGCCGCCCGGACCGCATCCCTCGCCGAAGCTGCCAAGCCGCTATCCGTCGTAAGCCTTTCGCTAAACCGCGTGAGGAACGAACAATTGGAACGAAAGAAAGCGTCCGATTTTCCGCAAGCGCTTTTGAACCTGTTTGACCAGTATGTGCATCGCGCGATCAGTCGCCGCGCATTTCTCGACGGCGCACAGAATTTTGCCGTTGGCGGTGTAACAGCATCCGCATTATTTGAGATGCTCAAGCCGAACTACGCTTGGGCGGTGCAAGTGCCGGAACAGGACAGCCGCATTGCCACCGAGTCGGCAACCGTTCCGTCCCCGCAAGGCAATGGCAGTATCAACGGGTATCTGGTGCGGCCAAGCGGCGCGACCAAGAAGCTGCCCGTCGTCCTCGTCATCCACGAGAACCGCGGCCTCAATCCCTACATCCGGGATGTCGCGCGCCGGCTGGCGGTCGCCGGGTTCATCGCTTTTGCGCCCGATGGGCTGACGTCGGTTGGTGGCTATCCAAACGATGACGAGAAAGGCGTGCAGCTCTTCCAAGGGCTCGACCGCGCCAAGCTGACCGAGGACTTTCTGGCCGCGGCGATCTGGCTGAAATCGCTTGCCGAAGGCACTGGCAAGCTCGGCGCGGTCGGGTTTTGCTTCGGCGGCGGTGTGGTGAACCAGCTGGCGGTGCGGATGGGAACCGAGCTCGCCGCCGCGGTTCCGTTTTATGGTAGCCAGCCCAGCGCGGAGGATGCCGCCAGAATTAAAGCTCCTTTGCTGGCCCACTATGGCGCGCTTGACACGCGCATCACCTCCGGATGGCCCGCCTTTGATGCCGCACTGACGGCCGCGCATGTGCAACACCAAGGCTACGTCTATGCCGGCGCCAATCACGGCTTCCATAACGATACGACACCCCGCTACGATGAAGCGGCCGCAAAACTAGCGTGGCAGCGTACGCTGGATTGGCTGAACAAATATCTGAGGTCGCCTAGCCCAGCCTGATCGGGCAGGAACTAAGCCGCCGCGAATAGTTTGCCGCGGGGTAGGGAAGGCAGACCAGCTGCAACGTACGGAACGATACGGCGCATCTGATTGTTATGCCGCCATGCGCGTCGAACTGAGAGAACAACCCGCAGCGTGCCGGGAAAAAGCCGCCGAATGCGAACGCCGGGCGTTGCTCGTCAAGGACGAGACGCATCGCAAGACCTATTTGGAACTTGCGCAACTGTGGCGTGAAATGGCGCGGCAGGCGGAAATGCTGACTGAGAAGATTTTACAGCCTTGAGTTCCGGCCGCTCACGCCGATCGCGATAACCGCAAATCTTACGGCTTCCAGTTCTGCTTCCACGCCTGCGGCGTTTCGGCGTCGATCAGAATAAAGGCGATGCGGCAGGGCTTGGTGCCGTTATTCACCCAGGCATGATTGGTCGCTTGTTGCACCAGAACATCGCCCGCCTTGACGTGGATCTCGCTGTCGTCCAGCAGCATGTCGATTTCGCCATCGAGAACGATCGCATAATCGATGGTTTTGGTCCGATGCGTATTGGCGTGTCGCGCGTAACCTTGGGTCGCCGGATCGATGCCCATCGCGCGCAGAATTTCAATGTGATCGACCGGCGTTGCATGCGGGCTCGCCGGAGCAAAATCGACGACCCGAAAAACTGTACCGTTCTTCGGCGGCGGCACGCCGACCGGCGTTTGCGCGCAGTCCGCCGCGCCGGCGGCGTCCACCGGAAATTCGCTTGTGACCCAGAACAGGGTGACGCCGTTGGCACCACGTTGCTTCGCCGTCGCGACGTCGTCAAACAGTACAACCGCCTTGCCCCGCGAATCGTGGCCGGTCACGATCCGTCGCGTCGATCTCATTTCCATCGCCGTCTCCTCCCCCTTGAAATTGCTTGCCGTCGCAGCGCGCATTAGACAAAGATGCCGGGCTTTGCCAAGCATAAAGGCGCGCGACGGGCAATCATTCGTGACACCGGGACACGCCTGGAGGCGTTGAGTGAACGTAGGGCCGCCGCCCATTCCAGTGATCGATCTGCGCGATGGCGGACCGGTCCGTCATGCCGAGCGCAACCCGACGTCCGCGCGCGCGCTCCGCGACGCTTGCCTTGCTTTCTTTCCCCGCGCCGCCTTGCCGCTGATCCCGACGCTTGATTTGATCTCGCGGCGCTGGCTTGCGCGCTCGCGCTCGCCCTATCAGCCGGAGATTGCACGGATTGCCGAAGCGCTCGGCTTCTCCGGCGTGTGGCTGCTCAATGCGTCTTACCAATGGGGATGCACGGCGCGCGCGTGCGATGAAGACGGCGTGCCCTGGCTGTTGCGCACGCTCGACTGGCCGTTCCACGGTCTTGGCCGCCATGTCGAGGTCGCGCGCATGCGCGGCGCCGCCGGCGATTTCTTCAGCATCACGTGGCCTGGCTATGTCGGCGCATTGAACGCGCTCGCACCGTCGCGATTTGCGGCTTGCGTCAATCAGGCGCCGATGCGCCGCCGTACGACGCACCGCTGGCTGCGCGGCTATGATTTTGCGCGCAATGTCTTCACGGTCTGGCGGTCCGACGGTCTGATGCCGCCGGACCAGCTGTTGCGGCAGACATTCGAGCATTGCATGGATTTTGCCGCGGCGCGCCGCATGCTGGAGACGACCCCGGTCTCGCGTCCGGTGATCTACGTTCTCGTCGGCTGCGCGGCCGGAGAGCGCTGCGTGATCGAGCGCACCGAGACCGGCTTTGTGACCCGCGAGAACGATACCAGCGCCGCCAATGACTGGCTGCCAGGCCGCCCCGGTTGGGAAGGGCGCATCGGCACGCGGCGCTTTTTAACGGATTCGTTTGTCGACGCCGCCAATTACAGCAGCGCGCGGCGCGAATCGCTCGTCGGCTGGACTGGGACCTGCGCCGCGCCAAGCTTTGCCTGGGTGCGCGAGCCGGTGCTCAATCCCTATACGCGAATAGCGGTGGCGATGTGCCCGGCGCGCGGCGTGCTCAGGGCGATCGGCTATGAAGCGACGGATGCGCTGCTGCCACAGCCGGTCACGAGCGTGTGCGAGGTCTCGACGGCGGAGGCGCCGCTGCCGGCCTGATCGGATTCCGCCGCGCATTATTCGCGCGGTTCCACGAAGTTTTCACACGGCGATCAGCGGGTTACCGAAAAGCGCCAAACTGTGTTGATGGTCACATCTTTCTTGCGGTGGCGCGCTTAGGGTTTGATCGTCTGCAGTTGCCGGAATATGGAGCCAGCCATGAGCACCATAACAATGACGATCTACCGGACCACGCGCACCTCCCACTGGGATCAACTCAAGCTGCGCATCACGGAATGGCAACGGCGGGCGCGTTCACGGCGCGAGCTCGAAGCTTTAAGCGACGCAACGTTGCGCGACATCGGGATCACGCGCTGCGATGCGCACAGTGAAATGAACAAACCATTCTGGATGGCTTAAAGCACAGCCATATCCAGGCAAGGGGAGAGGGCCGTCCGGCGCGGGCGGCCCTTCGCTTTTCTGCCGGCATGCGTTTGCCGGCGGTCGTGCAATTTGGCTAGCATGACGCCGCAAATGTCCAAGTCACGAGCCGGCACGGTGACCATGCCCAAAATCAAGACTAGCGATGGTGTGAACCTGTATTACGAAGAAGCTGGCGCCGGGACGCCGGTCGTCTTTGTCCATGAATTTGCCGGCGATTATCGCACCTGGGAGCCGCAAATGCGCCGGTTCAGCCGCGATCATCGCTGCATCACCTACAGTCAGCGTGGCTATCCGCCTTCGGACATTCCCGATGACGCCGCGCGCTATGGCCAGGACTTCGCTCGCGCCGACGTCATCGCGCTGATGGACGCGCTGAAGATCGACAAGGCCCACGTCGTGGGCCATTCCATGGGCGCCTATACCGCGCTCCACGTGGGGATCAGGCACCCACAACGTTGCATTTCGGTGACCGCGGCCGGGTGCGGGTGGGGCTCGCTGCCCGATCCGGCCGCCCGCGCGGCGATGCGGGCGCAAGCCGACGAAAATTCGAAAATGTTCATGGAAAAGGATATGGCGGCGGCGGCCGCGATCTATACCGACACGCCGATCCGGCACACGCAGAAATACAAAGATCCCCGCGGCTATGCCGAGTTTACAGACATGCTCGCCGAGCATTCGGCCAAGGGCCACGCGCTGACCATGGCGATGCTGCAGGCCAAGCGTCCGACCTTGTGGGACATGGAAGCGGACTTGAAGAAATTCTCGGTGCCGCTTCTGATCATCGTCGGCGATGAGGACGAGACCTGCCTTGACGGCAGTCTCTTTCTTAAGCGCACCGCGCCGACGGCGGGTTTGCTGGTCATTCCACGCTCCGGTCACACCATCACCAGCGAGGAGCCGGATGCGGTCAACGCCGCGCTGGCGGAACTTTTTGCGGCGGCCGAGAACGGCCGCTGGCTCGCGCACAAGCCGGGCTGATGAGCGGCGCGGCCGCCGACAGGGCGCAACGCCCCATATCTTTCGCGGCGCCGTTCCGCCATCCGGCGTTCACGGTCATCTGGACGGCGACGCTCGTTTCCAATGTCGGCGGCTGGATGTACAGCGCGGCATCCGGCTGGCTGATGACCTCGCTCGATCCAGATCCTCTGATGGTGGCGCTGGTGCAGGCGGCGAGCAGTCTGCCGATCTGTCTGTTCGCGATTCCGGCCGGCGCGCTTGCCGACATTTTCGATAAGCGCCGATTCCTGATCGTGGTTGAAACCATAACGACAGTCGTCTCGGCGGTCTATGCCGTGATCGTTGGGCTGGGCTGGGCGACCCCGGCAAACCTGCTCGTGTTCACATTTCTGATCGGTGCCGCCGGCGCGATGACCGTGCCGGCCTGGCAGGCGGTCGTGACCTATCTTGTTCCCAAGGACGACCTGCCGCCCGCAATCGCCGCCAATTCCGTCGGCGTCAATATTTCGCGCGCGATCGGGCCGGCACTCGGCGGACTGACCATTTCCGCCTATGGCATCGTCGCGCCGTTCTGGATCAATGCCGCGTCCAATCTCGGCATCGTGGCTTCGCTATTGTGGTGGCGGCCACGGACGCGCGCCGGGACCTTGCTGCCGGCCGAGCGCTTCGGCCGGGCCATCCTGGCCGGCTTGCGCTACGCGCGGCACAACCGGCATCTGCGGGCAACGCTCATGCGCGCCGCCGGTTTTTTCCTATTCGCCAGCGCCTATTGGGCGCTGCTGCCGCTGGTCGCGCGCGCGCAAATCGGCGGCGGTCCCAACCTCTACGGCGTGCTCCTTGGCGTCATCGGCGCCGGCGCGGTCGCCGGCGCGTTTTTGCTGCCTTGGGCCAAAGCCAGATTGGGAGCCGATCGCCTGATGGCTCTCGGTGCGCTCGGTCAGGCGCTCGCCATGGTGCTCTATGGTTTCGCCCGCGAACCGCTCACCGCGGTCGCTGCCAGCGCGGTCGCCGGCGCATCGTGGATCGGCGCGTTGGCGACCTTAAGCGTCTCGGCCCAGGTGGCGCTGCCGGACTGGGTGCGGGCGCGCGGACTGGCGCTGTATACGACGGTGTTTTTCGGCTGCTTGACGCTCGGCAGTGCCGCGTGGGGCGAAGTCGCCGTGCTCGTTGGGCTCGCTAATGCGCATTTTCTCGCCGCCGCCGGCGCCGTAGCGGCGATTGCGCTGACCTGGCGCTGGAAGCTGCAAACCGGCGCGGGCTTGGATCTGTCGCCGTCGATGCATTGGCCGGCGCCCTTGACCGCGCAGCCGATCGAAAACGATCGCGGACCGGTGTTGGTGACGGTCGAATATCTAATCGCTCCAGAGGAACGCGAACCGTTCCTTGAAGCGCTAGCCCGCCTCGAACATGGGCGGCGCCGCGACGGCGCCTATGCCTGGGGCGTATTCGAAGATGCCGCGCATCCGGGCCGTGTCCTTGAGACCTTCCTGATCGAATCCTGGATGGAGCATTTGCGCCAGCATGAGCGTGTCACCAAGGCCGATCGTCTCCTCCAGGAGGAGGTGCGCCGCTTCGACCGATCCGGCAATCCGAAGGTGACGCATTTCATCGCCGCCGATATCTGACCGATTCGAGCGGCGATCCGACGATCAGCGAACCTTCGTGCGCAGAAGATCGCGCAGCCGCGATATCAGGGCGCGCGCGTCATGATAAACTATCATGAATTCATCATAGAAACGGGCTTCATCTTTGATATACAATCGATGATTGTATATGCTAGAATTAATCTTTGGGATTGTACGAACATCTTGCTCGCGGCTTGCTGGCTGGGCCAGCTGGGTTCAGCTCCCAGGTAATCTGCTGCACATCACCCAAATACGGCAATTCTCTTCCGCGAGCACGGCACCGGCCAATCCCGCGATAGAGATTTTAATCAATTCGGGCCCGCGCACTCCCGCGGCTGTATTGGTGCATGGCACCCTTTGGTCCAATGGCCGACCAAATGGGTTGGTTTCGTTATTTTCGGCGGTGCAGCGCGGCGCCGGCAAACCTACCGTTTCTTCTGATGCCGCTCTCGTAGCCGCACCCCCGGGCCGCCGCCGTTCTCGTCGATGAATTCGACGCCGGCGCTTTCGAGTGCGCGGCGAATCGCTTGGAGAGTAGCGCGGCGTGGCTCGCTTGTACCTGCTTCGAGCTGATGGACGGTCACAACCCCCACTTGAGCGCGCTGCGCGAGTTCTTGCTGGTTCCATTCCAGGAGGCCGCGCGCTG
>JBAQBC010000035.1:0-4554 GCA_049286035.1 Xanthobacteraceae bacterium | reverse complement strand
GAGTTCACCCCACCGTGGATCAGGGATTCCAAAGACTGCTGCTTCACGAACCGCCGGATGCTGGTAGATGACGGCCTCAACCTCGCCCGAATAGACGTTTTCGCCACCGGTAACGATCATGTCCTTTAGGCGATCGAGGATAGAGAAATATCCGTTTGCGTCCCGATAGCCGATGTCTCCTGTTCGAAAGAAGCCATCTCGGAACGCAGGCTTGGTTTCTTCCGGTTTATTCCAATAGCCGCGCATCACGTTGGCGCCTCGAACCTCCAGTTCACCATGGCCTCCAGCTTCAAGTTCCTTTCCTGACTCATCCACGACCCGCAGATCGACCCCGGGACAAGTTCGCCCACAGGACAGGAGCCTGTCCTCAGTGTGTTCACGATCCTTGAGGCCGGTAAGAAAGCCCGCTTCGCTCAGCCCGTAGCCTTGAATCAATTTCAGATTGGGCAAGACCTTTCTCATCCGGTGGATGAGCTCCGGAGCCACGGGCGATCCGCCATATGCCAATCTTTCGAGGCTCGAGAGGTCGTATTTTTCAAGCTCGCTGAATTGGACCAACAGGTTAATCATTGTTGGCACCATCACCGACTGGCTGACGCGTTCACGTTCTACTGTTTCGCATAAGCCCTGCGGGCTGAACTTCGGGATTGTCACTTGGCAGACGCCGAAAGCCGGTGCCGCGAACATGAATGGAAAGTCCAAGATGTGAAAAATTGGCGCGGCGTGAAGATGCACGCCGCCTTCTCGATAAGGCATCCAGTAGTTGAGATGGTCGACATTCGCCAGAATGTTGGCGTGAGTCACGACCACGCCTTTGGGATGACCGGTTGTGCCGCTGGTGTAAACTAGGGCCAGGATCGCTTCCGGGTCGTAAATGGGTTCGGGATGAGAATCGCTTTGAACGTCCAGGGGCTCTTGGTCGAGCACCAGCTCCCATGAAGGCTTCACGGTCGGAACCGGAAGCGACGAGTGTCTGATCAGGCCTCGCGGGCTTGCGTCGGCGATGAGGTGATCGATTTCGGTTATTGAGAGCCGAGTGTTTACCGGAACGGCAATCAGTCCTAGCCAGGCACAAGCATAGACGAGCTCGAGATAGTCGAGTTCATTTGGCAGGAGTAGGGCCAAGCGGTCGCCAGCTCGAAATCCGTGTTCGCCGAGCGCTGCAGCAATACCAGCAACACGATCATGGAGCTCCAGGAAAGTCGGGCGCGCCGCGCCTGAGGCAAGCGCCGCCCGTTCTCCATAGTAGTGGGCGGCCCGGCCCAGAGAATGCGCATGAATCATTGGAGATGCTCCGCGCTGATACTTTCCGATCCACCGCGTTCAGGACGGCTTATGCGCTGCCGCCATTGGTTCCTTTGGTTTCGGCACAGCCCCGGTCACACGCAAGCTGTCAATTGTGTTCGCATCGAACCCAAGATCTTTGAGAATTTCGTCGTTATGCTCACCAAGTTCTGGAGCGCGCCGTGCAGATACTTTGGTCACGCCATGTACCTGAATCGGACTGCTGATCGTCGAAGTCAGCTTACCGCCGGCGCCTTCGAGCGGGACCACTATGTCGTTGGCCTGCAATTGCGAATCTTTGATGACCTCCTGCGGACCACGCACGGCGCCGAACGTGATATTCACGCCATTGAAAGCGTCGTACCAATGCGCCATCGGCTTCGCGCTAAAGACCTCGTCGAGAATTGCTGCCAACTGCGGCATGTTCTGCACCAGCTTTGCCGGGTCGGAGAATCGCGGATCCGTCAGGAGATCCGTACGATCGATCGCTTTTGCAAGCGCGACGAGCTTGTCGGGTGTGACGAGAAGGACAAACCACGTGTCATCGGCAGCCCGGTATACATTCAGCGCTGCATTGGCGGGGTTCTTCCGATCGTGCGGAGCAAAAAACTTCGCATCGCACAGCGCCGCTTGGATCGAAACACTAGCGGACCAGATGCCTTCGGCAAGGAGCGACGTCGTAACATAAGAGCCCTTACCAGTGCGCTCACGACGATAGAGAGCCGTGACAATTGCGGAATACAGGCCGACGGCAGTCGCATTGTCACCGCTACCGGCCACCGGCCAGGTCGGCGGCGCGCCAGCATCGCGCGTCATAGATAACAAACCGCTTCGAGCCCAATAGGACGTGATATCGAATCCGGGTAGATTCGCATCGGGGCCTTTTTCGCCGAAACCTGTTAGGTCCGCATAGATCAGACGCGGATTCCACCCCGCGACATCGTCGTATTCGAGCCCCAACTTTTTTCGAGCGGCATGGGGTGTATTGACGATGAGCACGTCGGACCATTTAACGAGCCGTTCAAGGACCTGGCGGGCACTTGGAGATTTCAGATCGAGTGTCATGCCCCGCTTGTTGCGGTTGGCCAAGTGCCAGGGATAGGCATCCGTCGCCTGCGGCTGCGGCGGGATCTTGTGCCCTATCCTCCAGAGCTCGCCCGCGGGTGGCTCCACCTTGATGACGTCGGCGCCAAAGTCGGACAGGATCACCGCGGCACTCGGACCCGCGATGAAGCTTGCGAAGTCCACGACCTTTAATCCCGAAAAAATGTTGTCGGTTGTCATGGCTATTCCTCTAATGTCGCCCGGGGCGTCCTAATCTTCATCGGCCGCGAAACTGAGGGGCGCGCTTTTCAAGGAAAGCGTTCGTGCCTTCCTTCTTGTCTTCGGTCGCAGCGCAGAGGCCGAAGTAGGAGGCTTCAAGCAACAAGCCTTCGCTCTGGCTTGTTTCCAGTCCCTTGTTCGCCGCCTCAAGAGCGAACTTCACTGCGATAGGGGCGTTAGCGACGATCTTCTTAAGGATTGTTTCGGCACGGGCGATGAGCTCATTCGCGGGAACGATCTCGTTGACGAGACCGATACGATAGGCCTCCTGTGCGTCGATCATCTCGCCGGATAGGATGAGCTGCAGGGCCCGGCCTTTGCCGATCAGCCGCGGCAGCCGTTGAGTTCCGCCGCCGCCCGGAACGAGTCCAAGCTTGACCTCGGGCTGACCAAACTTTGCTGTATCAACCGCGATCCTGATGGTGCAAGCCATGGCGGTCTCGCAGCCACCGCCGAGCGCGAAGCCATTGACGGCTGCTATTACAGGCTTGCCAAGATTTTCGATGAGGTCGAGTACATCCTGTCCGAAACGGCTGGATTGCTCCGCTTCGAACGCGGTGACTTGCGCGAGTTCGCCGATGTCCGCACCGGCGATGAATGCTTTGTCGCCGGCTCCGCTCAGAATGACACCGCGCACCGCGGCGTCGTCACGCGCGTCTTCGAACGCGGTGCGCAGGTCCTTCCACGTCGGCGTATTCAGCGCATTGAGCACCTTGGGCCGATTGACGGTCACATACGCGAAGGCCCCCTTCTTCTGGTACATGATATTCGCAAGCGTCAATGCTGTCGGTGCGGCTTCTGGCGAAGGCGTAAGCGTGGCTGCTGCCGTGGCCATGTGCATCTCCTGTCTGAAATAGGGCGAGCCAGGGAAGAAGCGCTGGCCCGCCGCGCCGCATCACACGAAGGCGCCGAGGCCAGTCACGGCCTTGCCGATGATCAGATTCTGCATCTGATACGTCCCTTCGTAGGAGTAGAGCGCTTCGCAATCCGCAAAGAACCGCGCGGCCTTGTAGTCGGCGACGATACCGTTACCGCCTAGCAGCTCGCGCGCCCAGGCGACGGTCTCACGGCACTTGGCTGTGGCGAACGCCTTGGCAAGCGCCGCATGGGCGTCCGTCAACTTACCTTCGGCATGCAGCTGCGCTTGGCGCACGATCAGACACTGCGAGGCCGTGATGTTGGTGATCATTCTGGCGAGCAGGTCCTGCACCAGTTGGAACGAGGCGATTGGTTTGCCAAATTGGATGCGCTCCTGCGCATATTTGAGCGCGGTCTCATACGCGCCCATCGCGCATCCCGTCGCCATCCACGCCACGGCGTAGCGCGTCATTTTCAGGACCTTCGCGGTATCGCGAAACGAGTTGCCGCCCTGGAGGCGGTTTGCTTCCGGCACCCGGACGTCCTTCAGCGTGATGTGACCGTTCTGGACTACCTTCAGCGCAATCTTGTTCTCGATCTTGTCGACGCTGAAGCCGGGCGTGGTCTTGTTCTCGACGATGAAACCCTTCACCTGGTTGTCGGCCAGATCGCGCGCCCAGATGATGGAAATGTCGCACCAGGGCGCGTTGCCGATCCACCGCTTTTCGCCGTTGAGGATCCAGGTGTCGCCCTCGCGTTTCGCCGTGGTCAACAGGCCGCCGCTTGCACCCGACCCCACCAGCGGCTCGGTCAGCCCGAAACAGCCGATCTTCTCGAAGCGTGCCATCGGCGGCAGCCACTTCTGCTTCTGCTCTTCCGATCCGTCGATATAAATGGAGCCCATCGCCAGGCCGATATGCACGCCCATGAACGTCGCGAACGACGGGTCGATGCGTGCAATTTCCATTTGGACAAAGCCTAACAGCGCCAGGCTTCCGCCGACGCAGCCGTAGCCCTTCATTGCGAGGCCGCCAATGCCCAGCTCCTTCACAGCCGGCAGTAGTTCGAAGGGAAAAGCGTCCTCCACCC
>JBAQBC010000034.1:0-4372 GCA_049286035.1 Xanthobacteraceae bacterium | reverse complement strand
TATACCGGCAAGCAATTGATGGCCTATGGCCAGACCTCGATCATGGAAGACCTTTATGCGGCGCGCGATAAAGCCAGCGGCAAGGTGATCGATCAGGCCAGCGACGTCCGTCTGCACGAGCTCACTTCGTCACGGCCATTCGTGACCTACGGCAAAAACGGCTCCGCGCAACGGATCGATTGCGACTATGTCGCCGGGTGTGACGGCTTCCACGGCGTGAGCCGGTCATCGATCCCAGCCGCGGTGCTCAAGACCTATGAGAAAGGCTATCCATTTGGCTGGCTTGGCATCATGTCGGAGACACCTCCCTTCCCGGACATGGTCTACTGTTACCATCATCGCGGTTTCGCGCTGGCATCGATGCGAAAGCCGATGCTGAGCCGGTACTACATCCAGTGCGAGCTTGACACCAAGCTGGAGGACTGGCCCGACGATCGCTTCTGGCGCGAATTCAAAGCCCGCTGCCCAGCCGAGATGGCGAAGCGGATCGTGACCGGCCCGTCGATCGAAAAATCCATCGCGCCGCTGCGCAGCTTCGTCGCCGAGCCTATGCGTTACGGCAGATTGTTTCTGGCCGGCGACGCCGCACACATCGTTCCGCCCACCGGCGCGAAGGGATTAAATCTCGCGGTCTCCGACGTGTTTTATCTGTCGCGTGGCCTGATCGAAGCCTATCGCACCGGACGCACCCATTATCTCGACCGCTATTCCGAAATGGCGCTGCGCCGGGTGTGGAGCTCGGCGCGGGTGTCGTGGTGGCTCACCATGCTGCTGCATCGTTTTCCCGCCGAGACGCCGTTCGACGAGCAGATGCGATTCAATCAGTTCGACTATCTGCACGCCTCGGAGCACGCCCAGGCGTCGCTTGCGGAGCAGTATGCCGGCTTGTCGTTCGAGGACTGATGTCCCGCCTGCGCAAGACTACGGCACCCGTTCGATGAAGCGGTAGCAGACGAATGGCAAGCGGGGTTTATTGGTATTTATGACTGCCGGGAAGGTGGCGAAGAACCAACTATCCGCAAGCGGCCGCGGGCGCTGACGACGCTGATGATGAGACTGGGACCTTACGTTGGACGTCGGTGATTACCTGCCCGGTATTGGCCTCATGCCGGCGTCGAGTTCATCGACGAGAACGGTGGTGGCCCCGGGGTGCGCATACGAAAACGGCACCAGAAGAAGAGTTAGGTTTCTCGCTGGGCAGGCGACCCGCAGCTCCACCGAGCTACCTCGGCGAAACTTCCGACGGCGCACCCATCATCAGGTCCTCGGCGCGCTGGTTCACCGGGAACAGCACCACTACGCGCAGGTTCTCCTCGCAGCACAACAGCATGACGATGCGCGGTCGATGCCGGGCGCAGTGGCTTCACACCCGCACGAAGCCGCGCGGCATGGCGTGCAGCGGCGCGATCCCGGTCGCGGTGACGAGCACCAGTTCCCCGGTCTGGACGCCGGCTTTTCCGTCAGGCGTGACGACATTGGGCTGGATCACGACCATCATGCCGGCGCGCAGCGGCTCGTCGGGTATGTGCGCACTGGGCCGGCTGCGCGAACCGAGCACCGGCGGCAGATAACCGCCGCCATAACCGTGCAGAAGGTCGTCGATAATGGTGAAGCCGGCCTGTTCGATCACGCCGGCCGCATCGATGATCTCGCGCGCCGTCGTGCCGTCTTTGAGCACGGCGGCAATCGCATCGAAAGCGGCATCGGCCGCGGCGTGCAGATCGCGGTAGAGTTTCGGTGGTTCAGCGCCCACTGCGAAACTGCGCAGCACTTGTCCGGGATGTTCCCAGAACGCCGCGCTGATTTCGGCAACGACAGCATCGCCGGCATTGACCTTGCGGTTGGCGACAAATTGCGTCGGCACGCCGATCGATGGATCGGCCATCGGCGTGACGCCGAAAAAATGAATCACGTTGGTGCCGCCGAGCGCGATGTAGGAGCGTTCGACGAGATCGGCTAGCTCGCGCTCGGTCAGCCCGGGCCGCAAGCCGTCGCGCAATGCCGCCATGCCGCGGTCGGTCATGGCGGCACCGATGCGCATCCAGTCGATTTCCTCGGGCGACTTGATTTGGCGCAAGCGCACATAGCGGCGATTGAGATTGACAATCGTGCCGAAGCGCGCCGCCAGCATGGCGTGCTGCTCGAACGTCATCGGTCCGATCACGCCGACGCGGCCCGCGCGTGCGCCACGGCGTTCGAGCGCCGCGACGGCGGCGGCAATCGACGAGGCGCCGCCCCAGGCCACCTCCGCCGGCGCAGCGAGCTGCCGCGCCAGCGGCACGTGGTTGATGTGCTGAATGAATAAAGCGTCGGGAATTTTCGGCGTCAGCACGCCGACCGCCTCGGCGGTCACCGGCCAGCCGGTCAGCCACTGCACCGCCGAGCCGAAGCGATTGGCGCCGCAATACACCAGGTGGTCGAGCTCGAATTCGCCAAGGAGATTGCCGATCGCGGCGCGCCGCCGCGTCATTTCAGCGTTGCTAAAACGCGGATATTCGGCCTCGAGAATGGCGCGCAGCCGCGGCGGCAGTGACAAATCCGCAGTGAGTCGGCCGGGTCTTTCGCTCAAGTCGATCGTCATATCCACACATTAAGGGGATGGGCTTGGCAAATCCATTTTGTTAAGCCGGTGTATCCCGGGCGCTGCGCAGCACAAGCGAGCAAGAACCTTCTTTCGGAGATTAAGGCCCATGCCTGCATCATTGATCGACTCGGCGGTCTTCCGCGACATTTTCTCGACGGAGGCCATGCGCACCGTCTTTTCCGACGAGAACCGGGTGCAGAAATACCTCGATTTCGAAGCGGCTCTGGCGCGCGCGCAGGCGCGGCTCGGCATCATCCCGACGGAAGCCGCCGAGGAAATCTGCCGGCATTGCCACGCCGCTGAAATGGATTTCGCCAAGCTCAAGATCCAGACCGAGCGCATCGGCTATCCGGTGCTGCCGGTGGTGCAGCAGCTCGTCGGTCTGTGCCGCGATGGACTTGGCGAATGGTGCCACTGGGGCGCCACCACTCAGGACATCACCGATACTGCGACGGTGATGCAGATGCGCGAGGCGCTCGTTCTGATCGAGCGCCATATCGACGACATTGCCGGTGCGCTCGCCGCGCTCGCGCGCAAATACCGCGATACGCCGATGGCCGGCCGCAGCAACCTGCAGCAGGCGGTGCCGATCACCTTCGGCTACAAGATGGCGACGCTCCTCGCCGCTTTCGCGCGGCACCGCGAGCGCCTGAGTGAATTGCGCTCCCGCGTTCTGGTCGGCGAGTTCGGCGGCGCCGCCGGCACCTTGTCCTCGCTCGGCGGCCGCGGCCTTGCCACCCAGGCCGAGCTGATGAAGGAGCTCAAACTCGGCGTACCGGCGATCGCCTGGCACACCGTGCGCGACTGCATTGCCGAAGTCGGCTGCTTTCTCGGGCTCGTCACCGGAACCTGCGGCAAGATTGCGCTCGATGTGAAGCTTTTGATGCAGACCGAAGTCGAGGAAGTCTACGAGCCGTTTCACGAAGGCCGCGGCTCGTCTTCGACCATGCCGCAGAAGCGCAATCCGATTTCCTCGGTCTATATCACCGCGCTCGTCTCCGTCGTGCGCCAGCAGGTCGCCGCCTTGCTCGACGCCATGGTCGAGGATCATGAGCGCGCCACCGGACCGTGGGAGATCGAGTGGATCGTCGTGCCGGAAATATTCTGTCTCACCGCGGGCGCGCTGGCGCAGACTGAATTCGTGCTCAAGGGCCTGCAGGTCGACGCGAAAAAAATGCGCGCCAATCTTGATCTGACCAAAGGATTGATCGTCTCGGAAGCGGTGATGATGGGGCTTGGCCCCTATCTCGGCCGGCAATATGCACACGATCTGGTCTACGACATTTGCCGCAAGGTGGTCGCCACCCGCCGGCCGCTGGTCGATCTCCTTGCCGAGAACACCGAGATCGCCAAGCATCTCGATCGTCCCGCGCTGGAAAAGCTGTGCGATCCGGCGAACTATCTCGGCGAGGCCGGCGCCATGGTCGATCGGGTGCTCGCGAGAACGGGGCGGTAGCGCGCTGCAGCAGCTGCGCAAAGTGACGGCGTGGCCAGAGAACCTGGTGAGCGCGACGCCGCAAGGACGCGCGCGAGCGCGATCCGCGTGAGCAAAGCGAGCCACGCCACCCGCCTTACGCCGAAGTAGACTAGGTGTACGGCCGCCAAGCAGCTTTTATCGGTAATGTTCGCTTTACCCCCGAAAGCGGACATCGGAAGCTGCTCCAGGGCCAATTTTCTAGTGAGCGTGAAGACGACCGGCAAACTACGCCAGCAGCTGCTTCATCGCTCCGCCACAAACGGTTCATGTCGCATTCATGTCACTGAGGCCATTGTTCTTCACGAGGGGTA
>JBAQBC010000033.1:0-1596 GCA_049286035.1 Xanthobacteraceae bacterium | reverse complement strand
CGCTTGATCAGCGCTCCCATGTCATAACCGAGACTCCGGCGGCGCGATCGAGATCGCGGCGCGGCCCAGGTTTGAGGCCATGACGCGCGAGTACGTCTTCCGGCGTGGCGTTCGGGCCAAATTCGCTGAATACCGGCAGCCCGCCCGGGATCTTCGAATTCGCGGCCTGCGACAAGTGAAATGCGTCGTAGAGCGGTAGAAATAAACTGAACACTTCAGTGCCGCCAATGACGGCAACGGTGCCGTCGCCGATTCCGAGCCGATCCAGCGCCGCATCAAGGTTGGCGCCGACCGGGTTCCACAGCCAAGCATTTGGATACGCGGAATCGGGCGCGAGCGCGGCGACTCGACGGGTAAGGATCAGACGTCTGCGGCGCGCGGCGCGGGGGCCACCCTCGTGAGAATGGCGGCCATGCACGACGACAGCGGCGTGGTCGAGGGCGTCCTGGAAAAAGCGCTGATCGGCGTCGTTGCGGATCGATGGCGGCATTTCGCCTTTGCCGTCCGCGATCATGCCGTCGGCGGAAACGATCACATAGCCTTCGATGCGACGCACGGTTGAGAAGCCGATTTCAGAAATTCACTAGATAGCCGAGCAACGACAAAACGCCGATGATGATGACGATGACGCGCACGATCTGCTTGGCGCGGCCGTCTATCGGCAGCATGTTGACGAGGTATAGAATAAGCAGAACAACGACGAAGGTGATGAGGGCTCGAATGAGAATGTACATGCAAATCCCAATCTGATTCGCCGGAATCGTCATGCCGCCGGTCGGGCACGACGAGCTTAGCACGATAGGACAGGGGAGGCTGCATCAACCGCCGTTCGGGTCTACACTGCCGATAGGAGCGAGACCGCGATGTCCGATTCTCCAAGCCTGATCATGGTCCAGTTTCTCGCCTGGGTCGCAGACCGGCCGCGCAGCTATGCCGAGACCATGGACGCCTGGCGCACCAGCTGCCCGCGGCTTTCGGTTTGGGAAGACGCCGTAATCGCCGATCTGGTGCGGCTCGAAAGCGAGGGCGGACGTGCGGTGAAATTAACTGAACATGGCGCCGCGGTTTTGCGGCAAGCGCAAAGTCGGCAGACCGCGCCCGCGGCGCGAACGGAGCGCAAGCGCCAGGCGGCTCTGGCGGGACAGGACGGTTAGGTCAGGACGTCGCCGCCGGGCTGTGGCGGGACCTCAAACGTATTGAGCACCAATCCGATCATTCCGTAGAAGCCCGCGCAGGTGACGGCCTCGATGATGCCATCGCGCCCGAGCGCGGCTTCGGCGCGGCCATAGGTCGCCGGGCTCACTTTTTTGCTGGCAAGAAGCTCGGTGACGAGATCATAGACGACCCGCTCGTCGTCGCGGCCGAATTCGGGGCGTCGGCGCGCCCGAATGGCCTCAATCATCTCGCCGCTCAAGCCGGCCTCGCGCGCGAGATTGAAGTGGGCGGACCAGGCGTATTGCGCGGTGGCATCACGGCACACCAACAGCACGATCAGTTCGATCAGGCGCTTGTCGAGCTTGGGGCTGACGCGAAAACAATTGGCCAACCCATTGGCAGGTTCAGCGATGTCAGGGCGGTGAATCCAGACTGAAAACG
>JBAQBC010000032.1:0-7039 GCA_049286035.1 Xanthobacteraceae bacterium | reverse complement strand
GTGCGATCGCATGGCGGCGGCCACGCATCGCACTCCAATTGCGGCCAATTCGCCGTGCGGACTGTTGCTGGTGCATTGTCATGCGCCTTTTACTGTTCGATTTCGCTTGCGCTCCCGTGACGGCGCCCGACGCGCCGCCCCATTACGCCCGCCACTTATAATGTAACAATATAACATTCGACCAGAGGGTCGTGGCCGCCATTTGGCCGTTGCCGCGAGCGGCTGGGCGCCCTCACGGTTCCCTTCGGTCGGACATATTCCCTCAGCTGGCGGTGTCACAGCATTATGTCACGACGCGGGCAGCGGACGCGAAATAGCTTTAGCATTTCGCTCCAGCTTGTTCTTTGCGCATAATCTTTTCCCCGGAGCGGCTTTTTGGGCAGCATGCTTTTAATGTCCGCCCCGCATGCGCGCCAAAAGCTCGGTAGTGGGATAGGAATCCGCGGGCAGGTTGAATTTCATCTGCATTGCTTTGACCGCCTGCCGAGTCTTTAAGCCGAGAAATCCATCTATCGCGCCGACATCGTAGCCGGCACGCGTGAGCGTGACTTGCAGAGCCTTGACGTCGGCAAAAGCCAAGGGCGCCGGCGCATTGCCGCGATGAAGCGCCGGCGCGCCGGCAATGCGGGTGGCAAGATAAGCAGCCGTGGTGGAATAAACCAAGGCGTTGTTCCACTGCAGATAGACGCGGAAATTGTCGTAAGCCAGGAAGGCGGGGCCGAAGCGGCCCATCGGCAATAATAGCGAAGCCGGCAGATCGTCCGCCGGCAGCGGCCTGCCGTCGGCAAGCGTGACGCCGTAAGCCGCCCATTTGGAGCGCGGCAATTTGACGTCGAGGTCCGCTTGCTGCCACGGCAGTGTCGCCGGCAACCGCACTTCGGTGAGCCATGGCTCGCCGCGTCGCCACCCGAGCCCGACCAGATAATTCGCGGTCGAGGCGAGCACGTCGGGTGCGCTGCGCAGAAGATTGCGCGCGCCGTCGCCATCGTAATCAACGGCGTATTGGTAGTATTCCGACGGCATCATTTGGGTCTGTCCGAGTTCGCCGGCCCACGAACCGACCATGTCCGACGGACGCAAGTCCCCGCGCTGGATTAGCCGCAATGCGTCGAACAGCTGGGCACGAAAGCGATCTGCGCGCCGGCAGTCGTAAGCGAGCGAGGCGAGTGCGCTTAGCGTGCGGTAATTGCCCATGTTCGCGCCGAAGTCGCTTTCGAGCGCCCAGAACGAGACGATCACCGGCGCCGGCACGCCGAATTGCGTATCGATTTTGGCGAAGACCGGCGCATAGGTCTTGATCAGAGCGGCGCCGCGCTGAATGCGGTAGGCCGCCGCCATGCGATCGGAAAATTCCAGGAAGGTCTGAGTGAAAACACGCTGGCCGCGATCGATATTCACGATGCGCTGATCGTAAGTGAGGTAGGGCGCGGCGGCGGCGATGGCCTGTTGCGAAATGCCCGCCGCCATCGCTTCGCGTTCGAACTCGGCCAGCCATTTATCGTAGGGACCGCCGGTGCGGCATGGCGCGGCAGCTGCCGTGCCGGCAACGCCTACAACCGCCAAACAAACGATTGCGCCTATCGCGCCGCGCCGCCGCATTCGAGATACCAATTGAGGATTTCCTCGCCGGTCCAGTACAGCACGCCGTCGAACTTGCGCGCGTAATCGTAGATCGTTTCGAGATATTTGATGCGATGCGGCTGCCCGCTCAGATAGGGATGGATCGCCAGCGCCATGATTTTCGCGCGCTGTTCTCCCTCGGCGTAAAGCCGGTCGAACTGATCGATTGCGCGCTTGGTCAGGTATTCGGCCTCGTGGTGCTGCACCGCCATCATGGGAATGTCGTTGAGCTCCATCGTATAGGGCAGCGTCACCAAGGGGCCATTGGCAGTACGGATTGTTGTCGGCTCGTCGTCGTAGACCCAATCGCCGATATATTTGATGCCGGCTGCGGTAAGCAGGTCCGGCGTCTCCAGCGTCTGCGTCAGCCCGGGGCCAAGCCAGCCAACCGGCCGTTTGCCGCAAAAGCGCTCGATCACGTCGAGCGAATGCTTGATCATTGCCTTCTGGTTCGGCTCCAGATGAATCGGGCCCTGCTGGTAGGAGTGGCCCATGAATTCCCAGCCGTGATTTTTCGCTTGTTGCGCGACGCGCGAATAATCCTCGCAGACGCGCGCATTGATCGCGAGCGTCGGTCTTATGTTCTGCCGCCTAAACAGGTCGAAAAAGCGCCACACGCCGACCCGCATGCCGTATTCATGCCAGCTCCAGTTCGGCACGTCGGGGAGATGCGTCACCCCCGTGGGCGGCGCCAGCACCTGACGCGCCATCGGTTTGCCGATGTCCCAGACTTCAAGATTGACGATGCTCCAGAATATGAGACGCGCTTTATTCGGAAGTTTGAGCGCCGGCCGATCGACGATGGCCGAATAATGCGAACGCTCGGGCGGCAGCATCGGTCGGCGCGTCGCTTTTTTCCTGCTCCGTTTCATGTGCTTGGTCGCTTGCCATGACGAGGCTGGCGTCGCGAAATCCTCCTTATGAGTGAAATCGCCGCGGAACGCGGCGCGGAAATCACGGAGCAAAGACTACACGGCCAACCGGTATGTCGGTAGGCATACCTACCAAGCCCCGCAAGCGGCGGGCTGAGCCTTTGACTGGATGCGGAATTATGCAATCACATCCGCGTTAGCCGGCCACGAATTGGATTGCAGAGCGGGCCGGGCAGACCATCTATGGAACCAACATCGGCGGGTCTCATTATCCTCGCGGCTATTGAAAAACCTCGCTAATCCCGCCATTTGCGGACCTTTGTCATGCCTGGCTCAGTCGCTTCGCCCCGCCTGCGGCTCGCGGACCATGCCCCGACCGGCGCTGGACCGGAGGCGGTGCTCGAGGCCGCCTCGGCGGAGGATCCGCGCTCATATTGGCGCCAAGCATACCGCGGCGTGCGCGCCGAAACCGAGCGGCGGGCGGCATTGCTCTCCGCGGAAGACCAGGTCGTCCAGTCCATGCCGGACGCGAGCCCAACCAAATGGCATCGCGCCCATGTCAGCTGGTTTTTTGAACAATTCTTGCTTCGGCCCCACGCTAAAGATTATCGCGCTTTCGACGAGCGCTTCGCCTATCTCTACAATTCCTATTATGTGTCGGCTGGCCCGCGCCACGCGCGGCCGCAGCGCGGCCTAATCACGCGTCCGAACGCCGATGAAGTCACCGCTTACCGCCGCCATGTCGACGACGCGGTGATCCGGCTTGTCGAATCGGCAAACAACTTGGCCGAACTTGCTCCGATCATCGAGATCGGGCTGCATCATGAGCAGCAGCATCAGGAATTATTGCTTACCGACATCCTGCATGCGTTTTCCCTCAACGAAACGCACCCGGCTTACGACCCGCAATGGCAGTCGCCGCAACCCGCAAGCACGTCTGCGGTTGACGCGCATCGCGATGCGCCGCTCGCCGGCGTGCACACCATTGGCCACGGCGGCGCCGGCTTCTGTTTCGACAATGAGCGGCCGGCGCACCAAATCTTGCTTCAGCCGGTGCGGCTTGCACCTTCGCTTGTCACCAACGGCGACTGGCTCGAATTCATGACCGACGGCGGCTACGCCATGCCGACATTGTGGCTGTCCGACGGTTGGGCGACGGTCGAGGCGCAAGGCTGGCAAGCGCCCGGCTATTGGCGCGCCATCGACGGCGCCTGGTTCGCGATGACGCTCGGTGGGCTGCGCCCGATCGACCCGGCGTTGCCGGTCTGTCACGTCAGCTATTACGAGGCCGATGCCTTCGCGCGGTGGGCCGGCAAGCATCTGCCGACTGAAGCCGAGTGGGAAGTCGCGGTGCAGAAGGAATTGCTCGCCGACGCCTTCGGCATCGTCTGGCAATGGACGCGCAGCGCCTACGCGCCATATCCCGGTTACCAAGCCGCGCCAGGAACGCTTGGCGAGTACAACGGCAAATTCATGATCAATCAAATGGTGCTGCGCGGCTCGTCGCTGGCGACGCCGGCCGGCCATTCGCGTGCGACTTACCGCAATTTCTTTTATCCGTGCGCCCGCTGGCAGTTCACGGGATTACGGTTGGCGGAATACCAGAATTGAGCGTTTCACCCCGAGTTTAAGCGACCACATGACAACGATTGCGCAAACCGCGCTGCGCGCGGCACCCTCTCTCGAAATTTCGGATCGATTTGCCAGCGAGGTGATCGCCGGACTTTCGGCCAAGCCGAAACGGCTGCCGGCCAAATATTTCTACGATCTCGCTGGCTCCGCTCTGTTCGAGCGCATCACGCAGCTGCCGGAATATTATCCGACGCGTTGCGAGGTCGCTTTGCTGCGCGACAACGCGCCGGCCATCGCCTCGCTGTTTCCGGCGAACTGCGCCTTGTTCGAATTCGGGGCCGGTTCAAGCAAAAAGGCGCGCATTCTGCTCGGCGCTGCGGCGACGATCGAAGCCTATGTGCCGGTCGATATTTCCGGCGATTTCCTGCAGCAGGATGCGAGCCAGCTGCGTCGCGATTTCCCGCACATCGCGGTTCACCCCGTGGTTGCCGATTTCACGCAAACCTTCGTCGTGCTGGGCGCGATTTCGGATTTACCACGGGTCGGCTTCTTTCCGGGATCGACCATCGGCAATTTCGAGCGTCATGAGGCGGTGGAATTCTTGCGACATGTCGCCACGACGCTCGGCGAGGGCGCCGTTCTGGTGATCGGCGTCGATCTGATTAAGGACATATCGATCCTGTGCCCGGCCTATAACGACACCGAAGGGGCGACCGCAAAGTTCAATCTCAACCTGCTCGCCCGCATCAATCGCGAACTCGGCGGCAATTTCGATCTTGCCGCATTCGAGCATCATGCCTGCTACAACCGCGCACGCAGCCGCATCGAAATGCATCTGGCCAGCCTGAAACGGCAAAAAGTACGCGTGAACGGCAAGACGATCAATTTCCGGCTCGGCGAGACCATCCACACCGAGAACAGCTACAAATACACAGTCGAAACCTTTCAGGCGCTGGCGCAAGGCGCGGGCTGGTCGCCGCTCAAGGTGTGGACCGACGGACTGTTCAGCGTGCACGCGCTGCGGAGAACAGACAACAGATGACGGACGACGGATTTAGACTGAGCCGTTCTGTCATCTGTCGTCCGTTGTCGGTCCTCTGATCCATGCCGATCTGTGAAGCCGATCCGTGGCGGCTGCAATATTTCTCTCATGTAACCACGGCCGCCAACATCCCGACCGAGGACAGCGACGCCTGGCAGTGGTATCCGGCACAGCGTTGGATCTACAACAAGCTCGCGGTTGCGCTCGGCCAAGGCCTCGATGCCGGTCCGCACGGCACGCCGCCGCCGCGATTTCCGGTATTTTCCAAGCCGATCGTCAATCTCAAAGGCATGGGCGTCGGCAGCCGCGTGCTCAAGTCGCAAGCCGACTATGACACCCACTATGCGCCCGGCCATTTCTGGATGACGCTGCTCGAGGGACGGCACGTGTCTTCGGACGTCGCGGTAGTGCACGGCAAGCCGCGATGGTGGCGGCACGTCACCGGAAAGCCTGCGGGCGAGGGCACGTTCGACTATTGGATCATCCATGCCGAGCCCGACGCCGGCATCGAAGAACCGTGCGGTGCGTGGATTGAGAGAAATCTTTCCGGCTATACCGGCATGCTCAATCTGGAGACGATCGGCGGCACAATCATCGAAGCGCATTTGCGCTTTGCCGACCAGTGGCCGGATCTCTATGGCCCCGGATGGGTGGACGCACTGGTCGAGCTTTATGAAAAAGGCGAATGGAATTTTGCCGATGACGATCGCGCCGAGGGCTATAGCGCCGTCCTGTTCGGACCTCATGTCGGACCTCATGGCCACCGCTACCGTCATCCGCTGGCCGCAGCCGTTGGAGAGGTCAAGCGCATGCCGGGCGTCACCAGCGTGCAAATTACCTTTCATGAGGATCGCGCGCCCGAAAGCCACGCCATGCCGCCCGGTGGCTTTCGTCTCGCCATCGTCAACGGTTTTGATTTGCAGGCGACCTTGGCGGCACGCGCGCGGCTGCGGGAGTGTTTTGATTTATAAGTCGGACGCCGCGTAAGCGCCGGCATGCCAACAATATTCGCAGTCCGAAATTTGCTTTAGCCCTTGGCCGCGAGCCAGTATAGTCGCCGCCTTCCTGCTATTCTCGTCAAAGGATCGTTGTATGAAAATCGTTGCGTTTGAAGGGCAGGGCGGCCCACGGATCGGTATTGTCGAGGGCGATCAGGTCGTCGATCTGCAAGCCGCCGACCCCAAGATCCCCAACGATCTTGGCGAGGCGCTGGCCAAGACCAATGGCGATACCAAACAGCTCGGCGAGATCGCCAAGCGTGCGCCAGCGAGCGCGCGCAAGCCGCTCTCGGCGGTCACCTACGCGCTGCCGGTCGGCCGTCCCGGAAAGATCATCTGCCTGGGCTTGAATTATCTCGAGCACGTCAAAGAGGGGTCGCAGCGGGACAATATCCCGAAGTTTCCCACGATCTTCATGCGCGGGCTCACCTCGCTGGTGCCGCACGGTGCGCCCATCGTCCGGCCGCTCGCTTCCGAAACACTCGACTACGAAGCCGAGTTGATCCTAGTCGTCGGCAAGCGCGCCAAGCATCTCACAGCGGCGAACGCGACCTCCTGTATTGCCGGCTATTCCTGCGGCAACGAGGGCTCGGTGCGCGAATTCCAGCGCAAGACGACGCAATGGGACATGGGCAAGAATTTCGACCGCACTGGCGGCTTCGGTCCATGGCTCATCACGGCCGACGAACTGCCCGATGCCGCCAAGGGTCTGAAAATCCAGAGCCGGCTGAACGGCACGGTGATGCAATCCGATAACACCGACAACATGATGTTCCCGATTGTTGAAATGCTGGTTTACATCAGCCAGGGGATCACGCTTGAACCGGGCGATGTGATTTTCACCGGTACGCCATCCGGCGTCGGTCACGCGCGCAAGCCTCCGGTCTGGATGAAGAACGGTGACACGGTCGAGGTCGAGATCGAGCGCATCGGGA
>JBAQBC010000031.1:0-16089 GCA_049286035.1 Xanthobacteraceae bacterium | reverse complement strand
GTCATAGGACTTGCCGGCCTGCTTGGCGCGCAAAAATTCTTGCAGCGGTGCGGGGCGGATCAGGCTGCCGACATGGGTCGTCAAAATGCGGTCCGTGCTTCGTTTCATCGCCTAATCCCTGCCATATCCCCTGCCGCGGAGTTGCGCGGCGAAACTGATACAGCACCGGGCAAAAGGCGCAAACGCAAGGCCTCTCGGCCCGCGCATGGCAAGCGCCGGTTCGCGCATAGCGGACAGCCGAATTGGCGGCCAGTTCGCGCCTTGCTATGAACTGATGGATCGAGAAGAGTGGGCCCATGCAAGTGCAGAACGGCATTATCGAAGCGATCGGCAACACGCCTTTGATCAAGCTCCGACAGGTTTCGGAGGCCACCGGCTGCACCATCCTGGGCAAGGCCGAGTTTCTAAATCCTGGCCAGTCGGTGAAAGACAGACCGGCGCGCCAGATGATTGTGGAGGCTGAAAAACGCGGCGATATCCGACCGGGCGGCCTTGTCGTCGAGGGCACTGCCGGCAATACCGGAATCGGACTGGCGCTCGTCGCCAACGCGCGCGGCTATCGCACTCTCATCGTCATTCCCAATACGCAAAGCCAGGAAAAGAAAGACATGCTGCGGCTCGCCGGCGCAGAACTCATCGAGGTGCCGGCGGTACCGTACAGCAATCCCAACAATTATCAGCACATCGCGCGCCGATTGGCCGAGCAATTGCGTGCGCGCGAGCCGAATGGTGTCCTCTACGCCGACCAATGGAATAATCTTGACAATCGCCTGGCGCATTATTTGAGCACCGGCCCTGAAATCTGGCGGCAGACCGACGGCAAAGTCGACGGCTTTGTCTGCGCCGTCGGCACCGGGGGTACGCTGGCCGGCGTATCGCAATATCTGCGCGAGAAGAAAAAGGACGTGGTGATCGGCTGCGCCGATCCGTGCGGCGCCGCCATGTATGAGCTGTTCGCGCACGGCGTCGCCAAGGCCTCCCCGGGCAATTCGATCACTGAAGGAATCGGCCTTGGCCGCGTGACCCCGATGATCGACGGGCTAAAGGTAGAACAGCCGTACGTCATTCCCGATGACGAAGCAGTGCCGTTCATCTTCGATCTCCTCGAACATGAGGGGCTATGTCTCGGCGGCTCCTCTGGCATCAACATTGCCGGCGCCGTGCGGCTGGCCAAGGAACTCGGCCCGAACCACACGATCGTGACGATCCTCGCCGATTTCGGCACCAGGTATCAGTCGAAGCTGTTCAATCCGCAGTTTCTGCGCCAGAAGAACTTGCCAGTGCCATCATGGCTCGAGCGTAAGCCGAACATCTCAGTTCCATATCAATAAACTTGTCATGAACTTGGCGCCCGCGGGCGCGTTAGCACTCAGACCAATCATGTCGAACGACAATTTCCCCCCTGCCTCGCAGTCCAGCCGTTGGCTGGTGTCGACGGATTGGCTGGCTGGCCATTTAGGCGATCCGAAGATCGTCGTGGTCGACGCGACGTATTTCCTGCCGCAGCACAATCGCGACGCGCATGCCGAATACAAAAACGCCCATATCCCGGGCGCGGTGTTCTTCGACATCGAAGCGATCAGCGACCATTCGACCGAGCTGCCGCATATGCTGCCCGGTACCACACAGTTCGGCGACGCCGTCGGCGCGCTCGGCATCGGCGACGGCGACACCGTTGTCGTTTACGACAACAGTCCATTATTTTCCGCGGCCCGGGTGTGGTGGACGTTTCGGCTTTTCGGCGCCAAATCCGTTCACGTGCTCGACGGCGGCTTGCCCAAATGGAAAGTGGAAGGCCGCCCGCTAGAGAGCGGCGAGGCCAAGCTGAAAGCCAAAACATTCACCGCCGGGATGAACGTCGCCGCGGTGGCGATGCTCGACGATGTGCGCATGGCGCTCGCTGACGACAGCGCGCAGGTTGTCGACGCGCGTTCCGCCGAACGCTTCGCCGGCAAGGCGCCCGAACCGCGTCCAGGACTGCGCTCGGGTCATATGCCGCGCTCGTTCAACGTGCCCTACGATCGGCTGATCGAAAATGGGCGGCTGAAGTCACGCGAGAAAATCGCTGCCGCATTCACCGCGGCGGGAGTCGATCTCGACAAGCCGATCATCACCACCTGCGGCTCCGGCGTCACTGCGGCAGTGCTCGCTTTCGCGCTCGATGCGCTCAGCAAAGAACCAAAAGGTCTCTACGACGGTTCCTGGGCGGAATGGGGCGGCCGCCCTGACCTTCCCGTCGAACGCGATTGACCGGCGCAAGCCTTAAGCGGAAGCCGTAACATGTCCGCGGCAAAACCCGTCGCCCTGATCACCGGAGGGGCAAAGGGCATCGGCCGCGCCGTTGCGCGCCATCTGGTTTCGTCGGGATGGCAGGTCGGCATCATCGATCTTGCGGACAGCGGATTGCGCCGCGCCTTCGCGCGCAAGCGCGATGTATTCGTCATCGAAGGCGACGTGCGCGACGAGGAAACCGCGTCCGACGCCGTCGAAGCGATTATTCATCGCTTCCGCCGGCTCGACGGGGTGGTTTCTAATGCCGGCGTCATGATCCGCAAGCCGCTCCGCCGACTGACGCTCTCGGAATGGCATCGCGTGCTCGACACCAATTTGACCGCCGCGTTTCTGTTGGCTCGCGCGGCGGAAAACCCGCTGCGCAAAGCCCGTGGCGCGATCGTAACCATCGCATCGACCCGCGCCCTGATGTCGGAGCCCAACACGGAGTCTTATTCGGCCAGCAAAGGCGGACTGCTCGCGCTCACCCATGCGCTCGCGATCAGCCTTGCGCCCGATGTGCGGGTCAATTGCGTCAGCCCCGGCTGGATCGAAACCAAGGATTATTCCGCGCTGCGGCACAAGGATCACAGCCAGCATCCGGCCGGCCGCGTCGGCAGCCCGGAGGATATCGCCGAACTCGTGAGCTGGCTGCTGGACGGCAAGCGCTCCGGCTTCGTCACCGGCGCCAATTTCGTGGTCGACGGCGGCATGACGCGCAAGATGATCTACGAGGAGTGAACCGACGCCTCACCCGGCGCAGCCTGTTAGATGGCCGCTCCGGTGGGCGCGGTATAGCGCTTATCCTGCACATTGCCAGTATTGAGCGTGCCGGTCGGCTCAAAGCACAAGATCTCCGCCTCTTGGTCGGCACAGGTGCGATGCTCAAGCCCGCGCGGCACGACGACACATTCTCCAGGACCCAAGGTCACGACATGATCAAGAAACTCGACGCGGAACCGGCCGCGCCAGACCATGAAGAACTCGTCCTCGTGCTCGTGATGGTGCCAGGGAAATTCGCCCTGAACCTTCACAAGTTTGACCTCCTGGCCGTTTAAGGCCGCGATAATCTTCGGGCGCCAATGATCGCTGAACAACGCGAATTTCTCGTCCAGATTGATTTTGTCCATAGGACTGGTCTCATTCTCTGCTAAATTTTAGCATATCTTGTACGGTGCAGATGAGGAGTCGCGCATGATCTTTCGCCAGCTCTTCGACAGCACGTCTGGAACGTACACGTATATTCTCGCCAGCCGGCCCGGCGGCGAGGCGCTGATCATCGATCCAGTCCTGGAAAAGGTGGACCGCTACCTGCAGCTCATTCGTGAGCTCGATCTGAAACTGGTCAAGGCAGTCGACACCCATCTGCATGCCGATCACATTACCGGACTGGGCGCGCTGCGCGACCGCACCCATTGCATTACCGTGATGGGCGAGCAGACCCATGCCGACGTGGTCTCGATGCGAGTGGCCGAAGGCGACCGGGTCGAGATCGAGGGTTTGCGGCTCGACGTGCTCTACACGCCGGGTCACACCGACGATTCTTATTCCTACCGCCTTCCCGATCGGGTTTTCACCGGCGACACGCTCTTGATCCGCGGCACCGGCCGCACCGATTTTCAGAACGGCGATCCGCGCGCGCAATACGACTCGATCTTCAACAAGCTCTTGAAGCTGCCTGAGGCCACGCTCGTCTATCCCGCACACGATTATAAGGGCGATACCGTCTCCACCATCGGCGAAGAGAAATTATTCAATCCGCGGCTCAAGGTGAAGTCGATGGATGAATATGCCGAGCTGATGAACAATCTGAAGTTGCCGAATCCCAAGATGATGGACGTCGCGGTGCCGGCCAATATGCGGGTCGGGCTGCATCAGGAGGAAGTAGCCCGCAAAGGGTGGGCGTTAACCGCCTCCGACGCGATTGCGCTTCGCGGCAAACCCGATCTCGCGCTGGTCGATTTGCGTGAAAAGAGCGAGCGCGAAAGGCACGGCATTATTCCGGGCTCCTTGCACCTGCCCTACCCGCAGCTGCCCGCCGAGATTGGTCCCGGCGGCATTCTCCACGAATTGGCCGCCGCGTCCGGCAAACGGCTTGTGTTCTATTGCGCCTTCGGCGAACGCTCGGCCATGGCGGTGCAGGCGGCGCAGGACGCCGGCTTGAAAACCGCCTGTCATATTGCCGGCGGCATCGACGCCTGGAAGAAGGCAAGCGGGCCGCTCGGGCACTAACCCCGCAACGTCGGTACTTCGCTATCCAACCTGCTGCCTTGGATGCATAGCGTCCATGCACGGGCTATCCATGAACATCGCCGATGCAGCGCTTATAACTTTCCCGGCTCAATTCACGAGGTCACTTTATGACACCGGAAAATTTTCTAGACCGCCGGACCGTGCTCACTGCCGGCAGCGCTCTCATGTTCGGCGCGACACTGTCGCCGTGGAAACTGCACGCTCAAACCAGTGGCGGGAAGCTACCGATCGGAACCATTGGCGCAGGCCATATCGGCAGCACCATCGGCGGGCTCTGGATCAAGAACGGGCACAAGGTCTTGTTTTCCTCGCGTCACCCCGAGGAATTGAAGGACCTGGTGGCAGGTCTCGGGCCGCTGGCGCAGGCCGGCACGGTCGATCAAGCGATCGCCTTTGGCGAGGTCGTGTTACTGACCGTACCTTACGGCGCACTGCCGCAGATCGGCCGCGATCACGCCGCCCAGCTCAAAGGCAAGATCGTGCTCGATACCTGCAACGCCGTCGCCGCCCGTGACGGCGCGGTTGCCGACGAAGTCGAAGCGAACGGCATCGGCGTGACGTCGCAGAAATACTTGCCGGGAACGCGGCTCGTTCGCGCCTTCAACACGATGTCGTATAAAATATTTGCGAGCGAAGCGAATCGGCCCGATCCGAAACTCGCGGTACCCATTGCCGGGGACGATCAGGACGCCGTCCGGGTGGCCGCGGCGCTCGTGCGCGACGCGGGTTTCGATCCGGTGGTCGTCGGCAAGCTCGCCGACGCCAAGCTCTTTCAGCGCGGCGGGCGGGGTTACGGACAGCAGGTCAGCGCGGCCGAACTGAAGCAGAAGTTAACCCTGCCGCAATGACACTCGAAACGACCGGTGACCGTAGCGGCGCGTTCCTGCGGCGCGCGCTGGCGCGTGCGCTGCCGGCGACGCCACAGGAGCGCGCCGCCGCACTATGGTCGTTCGCCTATTTTTTCACGCTGCTTGCGGGCTATTACGTGCTCCGGCCGCTGCGCGACCAGATGGCGATCACCGGCGGCATACGCAATCTGCCGTGGCTGTTTACCGCCACCTTCGCCACGCTCCTGGTCGCGCAGCCGCTTTATGGCATGCTGGTCGCGAAGCTGCCGCGCGCCCGTTTCATTCCGATCGTGAATCATTTTTTTGTCGTCAACCTCGCCCTGTTTTGGCTCTTTCTCACGCTACAGATCGATACCGCGCTGGTCGCGCGAATATTTTACGTGTGGGTTGCGGTCTTCAGCCTGTTCTCGGTGGCGGTGTTCTGGTCGTTCATGGCCGACCTGTTCACGGCCGACCAAGGTAAGCGCTTGTTCGGCTTTATCGGCGCCGGCGGCACGGCGGGCGCACTCCTTGGACCGGTTCTGACGATCTGGCTGTCGGTGCCGCTCGGCCCGACCAATCTTTTGATCCCGACAATGATTCTGATCGAAGCCGCGGTGTTCTGCATTTGGCGTCTCGAACGTGCGGCGACGTCCCACCAAACGGCGCGTGCGCAGGAGGAGCGCCTCGGCGGCGGCGCTTTTGCGGCGATCCCCGAACTTATTCGTTCGCCTTATTTGATTGGCCTTGCCGCGTGGATTTCCTTGCAATCGTTCTGCGCGACCATCCTTTATTTCGAGCAAATCCATATCGTTGCCGCCGAGGTCCAGGGTGCGGGCGCACAAACCCGCCTTTTCGCCGCGATCGATCTTGCCGTGAATTTGCTCACGCTGGCGACGCAGCTTGCTGCCACCGGGCAATTACTCAAGCGCTTCGGCACCGGCGTTGCGGCGGCGGCGCTGCCGGCCGTATATGCGGCGGGCTTTTTTGCGGTGTTTTGGGCGCCGACACTCGCGGCGGTATTGGCGGCCCAGGTGGCGCAGCGCTGGATCCATTTCGCGCTCGCCAATCCCGCTCGCCAAGTGTTCTATACGGTGCTTGGCCGGGAGGAGAAATACAAAGCCAAGAACCTGATCGACGTGGTCATCTATCGCGGCTCGGACGCGCTTTACGGCTGGGTATTCGACAGCTTGCAGCTTCTTGGGCTGAAGCTCGGTACGATCGCGCTCGTCGCCGCGCCAGTCTCGGCGATCTGGCTGATTCTGTCAGCGGGGTTAGGACGGGCCCAAGAGCAACGGGCCCAAGAGCAACGGGCCCAAGAGCAGCGTACCCAAGAGCAGCGCGCCAAGCTGATCGACGCTGCCGCTACATCCGGGCAGTGAATGGTTAAGTTGACACGGCGCCAATTCGCCAATGTGCCCATAGCTGCCTTGGCGACGGGAGCGGCGAGCTTGGCCTTGCCGGCCTTCGCACAACCCGCTTCGCCGCTGACTACACGCCCGATCCCATCGACCGGCGAGCCCCTGCCCGCCGTCGGTCTTGGCACCGCCGCCGTCTTTGACAGCGCCGACGCCGCCACGCTGCAAAACGCACGCGCCGTCGTGCGTGCACTGATCGATAACGGCGGCAAACTCATCGACACCGCTTCGACCTACGGCGATGCGGAACGCATTCTTGGCGACGTGATCGGCCCCGCTGATTTGCGCGGCAAGCTATTTATCGCGACCAAGCTCGAGTCTGCCGATGTCGAAGAGCTTAAACGCTCTTTGAATCGTCTACAGACCGCCAAGCTCGATCTTCTCCAACTCCATAATGTGAGAAACCCGCAGCAATCGCTCGGCGCCTTTCGCGAATGGAAAGCGCAAGGCGTGTGCCGTTATATCGGCATCACCTCGACCTCTCACGGCGCCTTCGCGGCGGTGGAAGCCATCCTCCGACGTGAAAAGCCCGATTTTGTGCAGATCGATTATTCGATCGATGACCGCGAGGCCGAGCAACGCATTCTGCCGCTTGCGGCCGAGATCAAGGCCGGCGTGCTGACCGCGGTGCCGTTCGGCCGCGGGAGGCTATTTGGCGCGGTGCGCGGCCGGCCGCTGCCGGACTGGGCGCAAAACTTCGCCGGCAGCTGGGCACAATTCTTTCTCAAATATCTGTTGGGCGATCCACGCGTGACCGCGGTCATTCCGGGCACGGCCGACGCCGGCCACATGGCCGACAATCTCGGCGCCATGCGCGGGCCGCTTCCCGATCCCGATCAACGGCGGCAGATGGTGGAATTCATTGAGACGCTGTAGCCGTTCCGATCGACGTTTCGTTCCATCGGCGAAAATGCGAAAGCCGCAGGACGTCTCCTGCGGCTTTCCTTTCCGCCCGCTGCAGGGAGGGGGATCAGCGGGCGCGCAAATTCGACGCGAACAACCAACTAACCGTCGCGCCGGTCCTCGCCCCAGCCGCGATCATTGCCGCCGCGCATATGGTGATGCGGCCGCAACATGCGGGCGAGCTTGACGAAACGGCTTTTCTGATCGTCGTTGAGGCTCTGATAGAGCGGCGCACCGGCGTCGGCGACTTTTTTCAGCGCCGCGCTGGTCTTAGCCATATTGTCGGCGCGCTGCGACAGCCGCTCAAAAGGCGTGCCCGGCGACTGCTGATCGCCGGCTTGGCGCGCCTGCAGCCGCTGGACGCGCAATTGAACGAGATCGCGGACGGCCTGCTCGAACTGCGGCCAGTTCTTGGCCTGGTCAGGTGTAAGCTGGAGTCCGGCTTTCAGCCCGGCGATTCGCGCGTCGGCGAAAGCGGACACATCCGCAGCGCTCGGCCGGTGGCGTTGCTCGAAGCGCGGTTCGTCGCTAGCGAAACCGCTGCCTCCGCCTAAACTGTGCTGCGCATAAGCGAGCGAAGAACCAGCGAGCGCAATGAGCGCGGTCGCGGTGATCACTGGCCTCAACATGGCGATCCTCCTGAAATCCTGCACATGCCTTGAGTAGATGGCGCGGCAGGCTGCCGTACAAGTTAAAGTTTGGAAATGTGGTCTGCGAAGATTACGAACGCGTAATCTTTTTGTCCGCAAAATGACAAATTGAATTTTCTGTCAATGCAGAATTTGCCGCAGGAACAGTCGCGTGCGCTCGTGCTGCGGATGTTCGAAGAACGTTTTCGGCTCGTTGATTTCGACAATCTGGCCGTCGGCCATAAAGATGATGCGATCGGCCACTTGCCGCGCGAAGCCCATTTCGTGAGTGACGACGAGCATGGTGATGCCGTCGCCGGCGAGCTCGACCATGGTGTCGAGCACTTCCTTGACCATCTCAGGATCAAGCGCTGAAGTCGGCTCGTCGAACAACATGATGTGCGGGCTCATGCACAAGGCCCGTGCGATGGCGACACGCTGTTGCTGGCCGCCGGACAGCCGCGCCGGGTATTTGAGCGCTTGCTCCGGTATCCGCACCCGCCGCAGGTAACGCATCGCTAGCTCCTCGGCGTCCCTTTTGGGCATATGCCGCACCCAGATCGGCGCCAAGGTGCAGTTTTCCAAAACTGTGAGATGCGGAAACAGATTGAACTGCTGAAACACCATTCCGACGTCGCGGCGCACCGCCAGAATCTGCTTGGGATCGTCAGTCAGCTCTTTGCCGTCGACGATAACGCGCCCGCGTTGCCAATCCTCCAGACGATTGATGCAGCGAAGCATCGTGGACTTGCCGCCGCCCGAAGGGCCGCAGATGACGATGCGCTCACCGCGGGCAACGGTGAGATTGATGTCCCGCAGCACGTGAAAATCGCCATACCATTTGTTCATGGCGATGATCTCGACGGCCCATTCCGACTTCTCGCCGCTAGTCTGCTTCGCCGTATTTGTCATGCCTAGATCCGCCATATCTTGCATCTTTCAACGACGATGCGCGCGCGCCAGTCGCGCTTCGACATTTCGCGCATAGCGCGACATGCCATAACAGCACACGAAGTAGAACACCGCGGCAAAGGCATAGCCGGTCACGCTGGTGACCGGCGTGGCCCAGCGCGGATCGCCACGGGCGGCTTCGATGGTTCGCAGAAAGTCGAAAATCCCGACGATGAAGACCAACGTCGTGTCCTTGAACAATCCGATGAAAGTATTGACGATGTTTGGCAGCGTCACCCGCAACGCCTGCGGCAGAATGACAAGGATCATCATGCGCCAATATGGCAGGCCGAGCGCCTGCGCCGCCTCATATTGGCCACGCGGTATCGAGAGCAATCCGCCGCGCACGACCTCGGCCATATAAGCCGAGGCGAACAAGGCGACGCCGATCAGCGCCCGCACAAGCTTATCCGGCGCAAAGCGGTCGGGAACGAACAGCGGTAACATGACGCTCGCCATGAACAGCACCGTAATCAGCGGCACGCCGCGGACAAATTCGATGAAGGTGATCGAGGCGAGCCGCACCGCCGGCATTGCCGAGCGCCGCCCCAGCGCCAGCAAAATGCCGAGCGGCAGCGAGGCCACGATGCCGACGGTTGCGACGACGATGGTGACGAGAATTCCACCCCACAGCGAGGTCGGCACGTCGGGCAAGCCGATCATCGGCACCCCGCTCAAGAAAATGTAAGAAAGAATCGGCAGCACGATGAAGAAATAGATCGCGCCGAGGTCACGGCGCGGCGCGCCGAGCCAGGCAAGCCAGGCAATTCCGAGCGCGAGCAGCACGAAGAACAGATCGACGCGCCAGCGCTCGCTCATCGGATAGAAGCCGTAGACGAAATAGGAGGACCATACCCGCACGAAGGCCCAGCACGCGCCAGGTTCGGGGTGCTGCTCCGACGCCAGACAGGCCTCGCGATCGGCGCCGGACCACACCGCATCGAAGATGAAAAAGCGGAGCAAAGGCGGCACGATCCAGACAATGGCGGCGACGCAGATCACAGTGAGCGCGATATTGGCCGGGGACGAGAAAAGATTGCTGCGCATCCAGCCGAGCACGCCGGTGCTCGCCACCGGGGCGGGTAGCAGTTTTGCCGGCGCGTCCCGCAGATAGACCTGGTCGGCTGCCGCCATGCTTCAGCGCTCCGCGATGGCGACCCTGCGCCCGTAGAGATTCATCAACAACGACGTGACCAGGCTGAGGAAAAGATAAACGGCCATCGTAATGGCGATCACCTCGACTGCCTGGCCGGTGATATTGAGCACGCTGCCGGCAAACACCTGCACCAGATCGGGATAGCCGATAGCCACCGCGAGCGAAGAATTCTTGGTCAGATTGAGGTATTGGCTGGTCAGCGGCGGCACGATCACGCGCATCGCCTGGGGCACCACCACCAGCCGAAGCGTCGCTCCCGAGCGCAAGCCGATCGCCTGCGCGGCTTCGGTCTGGCCGGGCGCCACGGCAAGAATACCGGCGCGCACGACTTCGGCAATGAACGCCGCGGTGTAGATCGTCAGCGCGATCAGAAGCGCCGCGAATTCCGGCAAGATCTCGGTGCCGCCCCTGATATTGAAGCGGGCCATTTCCGGAAAACTGAAAGACAGCGGCGCGCCGGCAGCGAAGAACACCACAAGCGGCGCCAGTACGATCAGTCCGAAAGCGTAATACAATGTGCGCGGCGGCTGCCCGGTCCGCTCCTGGCGGCGGCGGCCCCAGACCCGCAGCGCCAGCGTGGCAACAATTCCCAACAGGAGCGCGGCGACAACGTAACGAAAGCTGGGATCGAACTGCGGCTGGGGCAGAAACAAGCCGCGATTATTGAGAAACGCGCCGCCCGGGATCGCAATGCTGCCGCGCAGGTCGGGCAGCGATTTAAGAACGGCGTTGTACCAGAACAGAATTTGCAGCAGGAGCGGAACGTTGCGAACCAGTTCGACGTAGCCGCCGGCCAGATGCGACACCACCCAATTGCGCGACAGCCGTGCGATCCCGATGGTGAAGCCGAGCGCAGTCGCCAGCGCAATGCCGAGCGAGGCGACGAGAAGTGTATTAAGAAGGCCGACCCAGAACGCGCGGCCGAACGTCGAAGTGCTCGACGAATAAGCGATCAGCGATTGGCTGATGTCGAAACCGGCGGTGTTGTCCCAGAAACGGAAGCCGGAAGCGATCCCGGCTTTCGCGAGATTATTGCTGGCGTTGACGGCGGCCGCGTAGATAAGGCCGCCAACCACAACGACGAGCGCCGCCTGAAGCGCAATATTGGCCCATTGCTGTCTGCTGCGAACCGGGAATTGCAGCATCTTTGACATGGGCCGGCGGCGATGGCGACAGCCAACCGGGCTAACGCACCGGCAGCCCGTATTGCAAGCCGCCTTTGGTCCACAAGCCGTTCAGGCCTCGGGCAATCTTCAATGGCGATCCCTGCCCCACATTGCGTTCAAAGACTTCGCCATAATTGCCGACAGCCTTGATGATGCGATACGCCCAATCATTGGTGAGGCCGAGCGATTGACCGAACTGGCCCTCGACGCCGAGCAGACGCCGCACATCCGGCGCGTTGGATTTCATCATATCGTCGACATTGCGTTGGGCGACCCCAAGCTCTTCCGCATCGACCAAAGCCTCGTGCGTCCAGCGCACGAGATCTTCCCAGGCGTCATCACCTTGCCGCACGGCGGGAGCGAGCGGCTCCTTGGAGATGATTTCCGGCAGCACGATATGCGCGTTGGGATCGCTCAGCCGCAGCCGCTCGCTGTAGAGCTGCGATGAATCGGTGGTGTAAGCGTCGCAGCGACTACTGTCATAGGCCTTGACCGCTTCATCGGCCGTTGCAAAGGTCACCGTCTTCAATGACATATTATTGGCACGGAAATAGTCCGCGAGATTGAGCTCCGTGGTAGTGCCCTGCTGCACGCAGACCGCCGCGTCATTGAGTTCCAGCGCCGAATTTACTTTCAACGACTTGCGGACCATGAAGCCCTGACCGTCATAAAAATTCACGGCGGGGAAATCGAGCCCGAGCGTGGTATCGCGCGACATGGTCCAGGTCGTGTTGCGCGCCAAAACGTCGACTTCACCGGATTGCACCGCGGTAAACCGGTTTTGCGCCGTTAGCGGCACAAATTTCACTTTGGTCGGATCGTTGAAGATCGCTGCGGCAATGGCGCGACAGTAATCGACATCAAATCCGGTCCAGTTGCCTTGCGGATCGGGCGCGCCGAACCCGGCGACGACGCCGTTCGATCCGCAGACGAGCTGACCGCGATCTTGAACCGCCTTGAGCGTTTGCGCGGACGCCGCCTGCGTTGCCAACGCAAGCACCGTTGCAATGGCGAAAGACGTAGCTAAACGTTTCATGATCAGCCCTTTCAAGGAGGCGCGCACGCCCGGCCCTTAAGGCGCGCGTGACTTGTTACCCATCGAGGATCATCTGAGAACGATCGCACTATGAGGTCAAGGGGTTGACGAACCGGCATAATGGCCGGAAATGGCCGGGCATACGCCAAACATGACTTACAAGGCCGGCGGGCGGCTGAATTCGGCAGGCAAAGGCACGCGAAGGCAGCGGATGAACGACAAACCGAAAGAGAGGCCGCGGCCGCGGCAACCTGACACCAAGATCGTTACCAGCGGCCGCGACCCGACATCCTATCACGGATTCGTCAATCCGCCGGTCTATCACGCTTCGACCGTGCTCTATCCGAGCGCGGAGGATTTTCTCGCCCATCGTGCGCGCTACCAATATGGACGGCGCGGCACGCCGACTACGGAGGCGCTCGAACTCGCTTTGCAGGAGCTGGAAGGATCGCAATGCGCCGGCGTGTCTCTGCTGTCGTCCGGACTTGCGGCAATCTCCAGCGCGTTTTTGGCCGTCGTGCATGCCGGCGATCATGTGCTGGTCACCGATAGCACCTATGGACCGACGCGTACTTTTTGCGACCAGATTCTGATGCGGCTCGGCGTCACGGTTACCTATTACGACCCGCTGATCGGCGCCGGCATTGGTGAATTGATCCGCCCGAATACGCGTCTCGTCTATCTGGAATCGCCGGGCTCATTGAGCTTCGAAATGCAGGATATCCCGGCGATCGCCAACGTCGCCCATAACAAAGGTGCGTTGGTCCTGATGGACAATACCTGGGCGACACCGCTTTATTTTCGTCCGCTCGACCACGGGGTCGACATGGTGATTCAGGCCGGCACGAAATATATCGGCGGCCACTCCGACGTCATGCTCGGCACCGTATCGGCCAACGCGGCCACCGTTGCGCGGGTGAAGAACACGGTGCGTTACACCGGGCAATGCGAAGGCCCGGACGATGTCTATCTTGGATTGCGCGGCTTGCGCACGCTGGCAATTCGGCTTGAACGGCACCAAAAATCAGGACTGGCGATCGCACGCTGGCTCGAACAGCGGCCCGAAGTGTTGCGCTTGTTGCATCCGGCGCTGCCGAGCCATCCCGGTCATGCGATATGGAAACGCGATTTCTCCGGCGCCACCGGTTTATTCAGCATGGTGCTTAAGCCGGTGCCGCAAAAAGCCTATTACGCCTTCCTCGATTCGCTCGAATTGTTCGGCATCGGCGCCTCATGGGGCGGCTACGAGAGTCTGGCTATTCCGTTCGATTGCGCGCCGCTGCGCACCGCAACGCGCTGGCAGCCCGGCGGACCGACGGTGCGATTCCATATCGGCCTCGAGGCAGTCGATGATCTGATTGCCGATCTGGAGCGCGGCTTTGCGGCGCTCGCCGCAGTTCCACGGACGTAAATCGCGTGCCCGCGCCGACCATGTGATCGAATAAGTGCGGCTTTACTGAAGCGCCCTGATAAAATTCGAGAAACAACTCTGAGCGGCGGCGTGAGTCCGCTAGATACCGGGTGATTGATGATTGCTGCTTTTTTTAGTTATAATCCACACCGAGGGGTCTCCTGGGGGCATTAGCCGACAAAAGGAGATCGAGATGTACATCATTAGGAAGTCGTCTCTGGCCATTATTCTTGCGCTGTTGGTCGCCGGGCCCGTGCAAGCTCAAAACCCAACACAGGGCGACTATTACGCACCGGGGCCGACAACGGTGGTACATGCATCCCCTGGACAACTGAAATTAAATGAGCAGGGTGATTACTACGTCGGCGACAAGATGATCCTCAACAAACGCCGCATGGAGGCCCTCAAAAAGTGTACTCATAACATCGCATTTGAATCGGACCGTTACGTGGCGTGCATGTCGAAAGAGGGCGAGGCCCCCTAGTCAATCGGATGCGAGTTAGGCGTCCCCGATGAGGCAACGGCTGCCCCTTGCGGGCAGCGTTGCCGAACGTTGATCGCTGCCATTCTCATCAAGACGCTTGCCCGTAGTCGTGGCCAGCATCGGATTCGCAGCTATGTCGTCAATCTCTCGCTTGTCAGTCGGGTCGCACCTCGGAGCGATTGCGGTCGGCGCTTTTGCCGTGACAGCATATCTGAGCGTCAATTCAGCCAGCCCGCAATCGCTCGCAGACTACATCTTGGCGATCTGCACGAAGTCGTTTGGTTCGGCGCCTGCCGCGGAGGCTCCTTATCTCGCCGAGAATGTCAGCGCGATGACAAAGATGATGATCGACATGGGCATCAAGCCGTCGGGCGATGTCGATACCGACTTTGTTGCGATGATGGTGCCGCACCACCGCGGTGCTATCGAGATGGCGCAGGCTGAATTGCGTTATGGGCGCAATGAGCCACTCCGGCGTATGGCCCAGGAAATCATCGTGACCCAGCTGCAAGAGATCACTGCAATGCGGTGGTCGCTTGGCCAAGCCTTGCCGCCCACCGTCGCGTCGCCTGCTCAGATCCCACCTGCGGCCATGAACGATTCAAAATCCGGCGATGCCGCCCCGGCAAGGGAGCCGTGATATGGGACGCAACATAACGCTGGCCGTTCTGTTGGTTGCGACAGGTCTTGTCGGTGTCCGCTATGCCTTGGCCGGACAGGCTCCTGCGGCCGCGTCCGACCCCGATATTCCGATCAGCCATCAAGATCGCGTCTACTCTGCCGAACAGTACTCAAACACCGTTTCCGTCACCGATCCGGTCGACAACAAGCTCGTTGGCACGATCCGCCTTGGCGATCCGCTGCCGGCCAATCTCAGTCCGCTCTACAAGGGCCAGTTGCTGGTGCACGGCATGGGGTTTTCGCCCGATCATCGCACCATCGCGGTTGTCGCTATTGGTTCGAATGCGATTATCTTCATCGATACCGCGACCAATAGCGTCAAGCACATTACTTATGTCGGGCGCTCCCCACATGAAGCGTTCTATACGATGGATGGCAAAGAAGTGTGGGTGGTCGTCCGTGGTGAGAACTATGTCTCCGTACTCGACGGCATGACATACGAGGAGAAGGCGCGGATTACTGTTCCCAACGGTCCGGGTATGACGATTTTCTCGCCCGACGGCAAATACGGCTACGTCTGCTCCTCGTTTACACCTGAGACCGAAGTCATCGCCGTCGCCGATCACAGAATTGTCGGGAAGGTTCCGCAAGCGAGCCCGTTCTGTCCCAACATCGCCGCAACGCCCGACAGCAAGCAGGTCTGGTTTACCCTGAAAGACACCGGCAAGACCCAAGTATTCGATGGGCAACCACCGTTTGCGCTCTTAAAAACCCTCAACACCGGTCCGATTACCAACCACGTCAATATCGTGCAGCCAACGGCATGTTCGCCTACGTCACGATCGGCGGGCTCAACGAAATAAAAGTGTTTCGCACTGATAATTTCGAGCAGGTCGCGACAATTTCAGTGGGCAAATTACCGCACGGCATCTGGCCGTCCGGGGACGGCACGCGAGTCTATGT
>JBAQBC010000030.1:0-6076 GCA_049286035.1 Xanthobacteraceae bacterium | reverse complement strand
TTCTCTGCGACACTAAAGGCGTCATCTACGAAGGCCGCACCGATGGCATGAACCAATGGAAATCGGGCTTTGCGGTTAAAACAAAAGCGCGCACGCTGGCTGAGGCGCTGGTCGGGGCCGACGTGTTGTTCGGGCTTTCGGTGAAAGGCGCGGTCACCAAGGCCATGGTAAAGGTCATGGCGGACAAGCCGATCATCTTCGCGATGGCCAACCCCGACCCGGAAATCACCGTCGAGGAAGTCGCGGCGGTTCGCTCGGACGCGATCATGGCGACCGGCCGCTCCGACTATCCGAACCAGATCAACAACGTGCTCGGCTTTCCCTACATCTTTCGCGGCGCGCTCGACGTGCGGGCGCGCGCCATCAATATGGAAATGAAGATCGCCGCCGCGCAGGCATTGGCCGCGCTGGCGCGCGAGGACGTGCCCGACGAGGTCGCCGTGGCCTATGGCGCGCGGCCGAAATACGGACCCGACTACATCATTCCAGTGCCGTTCGACCCGCGGCTGATTTCCGACATTCCGCCGGCGGTGGCGAAGGCGGCGATGGAGTCCAAGGTCGCGCGGCGGCCAATCCAAGACATGGAGGCCTATCGCCACCAATTGCGCAGCCGCCGCGATCCGATCGCCGGCGTGTTGCAAGGAGTCTATGAAAGGCTGCGCCGGCGGCCGCGCCGCGTCGTCTTTGCCGAGGGCGAAGAGGAACAGGTGATCCGCGCCGCGGCGAGCTTTGTTCATGAAGGGCTCGGCACCGCGCTCTTGGTCGCCCGCGAACCGCGCGTGCGCGCCACCGCACAAGCGCTTGGCATCGAGCTTGGCGGCAATATCGAAATCACCAATGCCGCCATCTCCTCGCGTAATTCGTCCTATGCCGCGTATTTGTATGAGCGGCTGCAACGCCGCGGCTTTCTGCAGCGGGACTGCCAGCGGCTTATCAATCAGGACCGCAATCACTTTGCCGCTTGCATGGTGGCGCTCGGCGATGCCGATGCCATGGTCACCGGCGTGACCCGCAATTTCTCCGCGGCGCTGCAAGACGTTCGGCGCTGCATCGATACTAAACCCGGCCATCGCGTGATGGGGATTTCGCTGGTCTTGGCGCGCGGCCGCACCGTCCTGGTCGCCGACACCGCCGTGTCCGAGATGCCGACGTCCGGCGAACTTGCCGAAATCACGATCGAAGCGGCGCGTGTCGCCCGCAATCTCGGTTATGACCCGCGCGTTGCCTTGCTGGCGTTCTCGACTTTCGGCCATCCGCCGGGCGAGCGTTCGCAACGCGTGCAAGAAGCTGTCCGGCTGTTGGACGAGCAACGCGTCGACTTCGAGTATGACGGCGAAATGGCCGCCGACATTGCGCTGAACATGGAACTGCGCGAGGCCTATCCGTTCTGCCGCCTGTCCGGGCCCGCCAACGTCCTGATCATGCCGGCGTTCCACTCCGCTTCGATCGCGACCAAGATGCTGATGGAGCTTGGCGGCGCCACCGTGATCGGTCCAATGCTGGTCGGGCTCGATCGCTCCGTGCAGATCGTGCCGCTTGCAGCCAACGATGCACAGCTCGTCAATATGGCCGCGATCGCGGCCTTCAATGTCAGCGCCTAAAGCATGATCCCGAAAAGTGGGTACCGGTTTTAGGAAAAGGTCATGCTTAAACAAAAAAAGCTAAAGCGGGCCGGTTTGCCGAGGCGCGAATGAAAGAGCCCAACTGGAAAAGGCCGCAGGGGGCCTCGCCTGATTGGACCTGGCCTGATTGGATCTGGCCGGCGGGTAAGCGCATTGCCGTTGTCTTCAATGTCTGCCTTGAGGCCTGGTCCGACGGCAAAGCGCCCGGCATCAGTCCGATGGGTAATCCGCTTCCGGCCGGCGCGCTCGACACGATGGCGATCTCCTGGGCGGCTTACGGCGTCGAGGTCGGCATCCACCGTTTGATGGACGGGTTGGCAAACCATGGCGCCAAGGCGAGCGTCATGGTCAATGCGATCATCGCGGAACGCTCGCCGCAGACCGTGCGCGCCGTGGCCGATCGCGGCCACGAGGTGTTATCGCATTCCTACGCAATGGACGTGATCCCGGGTCTCCTCTCGGACGACGAGGAGCGGCGAAATATCGCGCGCTGCACTAAGCTTCTCGGCGAAGCGAGTGGAAAACCGGTATGCGGCTGGCTCTCCCCGCGCGGCACTTCGAAGCCATCCACGGCAAAACTCCTCGCCGAAGCCGGCTATCGCTGGTATGGCGACGCGTTCAGCTTCGATCTTCCGCGCGTCATCAGCCATGGCAACAGCAGGATTGTCATCATTCCGCTGTCGTACGACGTCAATGACATGCCCTCGATGAAGTACGGCCATCCGCCGCGGATGATGCTCGAATCCTACAATGAGGTGATCGAGATTGCGCGCGCCGGCAGCGAGCTTCGCATCATCGATGTGACCAGCCACGCCCATATCTTTGGCCATCATCGCGGCGCATATTTCTACGAGAAGATCATCGAGCAGGCGATGTCGTCGCCTGATATCTGGGTCGCCACCCGTGCCGAAATCGCCGATCACGTCTTGAGCATCATGCCGTCCTAACGGGAGCATGGGACAGAGGATGGAAATTCTCGGGGTGGAAATTCTCGCATGATCCCCTTCGAAATGGCCGAGCCGGCCTCGCTCGACGAGGCGGTGGCGATGCTCGATCCGCAGGAGCCGACGATCCGGCCGGTCGCCGGCGGCACCGCGCTGATGCTGATGATGAAAGCGGGCGTGTTCCGCCCGACTCGCCTCGTCAGTCTGCATCGCGTCGAGCCGGAGCACGCGCGCATTGGCGTGACCGGTTCCGGTGAATTGCGCATCGGCGCTCTGGCGACCCTGAGCCAGCTTGAGCACGATCATAACGTTGCGGCGCGACTGCCGGTGCTCAAACGCGCGCTGCGCACGCTGTCGAATCCGCGCGTTCGCAACGTCGCCCGCGTCGGCGGTGCGCTCGCGCATGGCGATCCGCATATGGATCTGCCGCCGGTGCTTGCGGCGCTGGCCGCACGCGTGAATATCACCGGACCGAAAGGCACGCGCGAGCTTCCGCTCGCCGAGCTTTACACCGGCTATTACGAGACCGTCCTCGAGCGGAACGAACTCATCGCCGCGGTCACGGTGCCGCCGCTCGACGGACGCAAAGCCGCCTACGCGAAGGTCACCGCGCGCTCGGCCGACGATTGGCCCGCGCTCGGCATCGCCGTGTCATTCATGCTCAAGGATGGCGCTGTTCACGACCCGATAGTCGTGATCAGCGCCGCGACCGAAAAAGTGACGCGCCTGCCTAGCGCCGAACGGGTTCTGCATAGCGGGCGCCTTGACGATGCGTTGTTGCTGCATGCCGGCGACGCTGCGGCGAAGGAGGCGGTCCTGCTCACCGACGCGCATGGTTCCTCCGGATACAAGCGCGAATTGCTGCGCGTCTATCTTGGCCGCGCGGTGCGCCAGGCGGCCGACGGCACGGGAGCTCACCAGCCATGAAGCAGATCGGCCGAGAGCTGCCGCGGCTGGAAGCCCGCGCCAAAGTCAGCGGCCGCGCCGAATACACGCATAATCTGCGCCTGCCAGGCATGCTGTACGGCAAGGTGTTTCGCTCGACCGTGCCGCACGGCATCATCCGGCGCATCGACACCACGGCCGCGCGGGCGCTGCCCGGCGTAGATCGCGTCGTGACCGGCGAGGATATTCGCAAGCTCATTCCCGAGCCCTATTACGGCCCGGCCTTTCACGATCAGCCGATCCTCGCGCTTGACAAGGTGCGCTATGTCGGCGAGCCGGTTGCCGCCGTTCTGGCGAGCGATCCGCACGTCGCGGAGCAGGCCGCACAACTGATTACAGCCGAATACGACGAGCTGCCGGCCGTCTATGACGAGCTGGCCGCGATGCAGCCGGACACGCTGGTGCACGAGGTGCTGCGTCCGGCCGGTACCTTTGCCGATCTGAAACATCTGCAAGGCCGCAAGGGCACCAATGTTGCGCTCGATTATCACTTGCGGCGCGGCGACGCCGACAAGGCGTTCGCCAACGCGCACCGCGTTTTTGAGCACACGTTCAAGACCCAGCAATGTCTGCATTTGCCGCTCGAGCCGCATGTCGCGGTGGCGGAGCCCGGCGATCAGCGGCTGACGATCTACAGCTCGAACCAGACGCCGTCATTCGTGCGCATCGAGATCGCGCGGCTGTTCGGCTGGCCGGAAAACCGCGTCCGCGTCAAAGTGCCGTATCTCGGCGGCGGCTACGGGTCGAAAGTCTACGTCAAGCTCGAAGCGCTGGTCGCCGCGCTCGCCATGCTGGTCCGTCGTCCCGTCAAGATCGCGCTGACGATGGAAGAGCAGTTCTACATGATCACCAAACATCCGACGACATTCCGCATCAAAAGCGGCGTGGACAAGGATGGCCGCATCGTCGCGCGCGCGTGCGAGGTGTATTGGAACGGCGGCGCCTATGCCGATATCGGGCCGCGGGTGACGCAGAAATCCGGCTTCACCGCGGCCGGCCCATACGACATCGACAACGTCAGCATCGATTCTTACGCGCTGTACACCAATCGCACGCCGGCCGGCGCCTTGCGCGGCTTTGGCGTGCCGCAGCTGGTCTGGGGCTATGAAAGCCACACCGATCTGATCGCGCGCGAACTCGGCATGGATCCGGTCGCATTCCGCCGCAAGAACCTGCTGCGCAACGGCCGGCCGCAGGCGAGCGGCACCGTGCTGCAGGATGCCGCCATCGGCGAGGTGCTCGACGCGCTGGTGGCGCGCATCGGCTGGAACGCGCCGTTCGACCACGGTTCGCCGACGCTGCGGCGCGGCCGCGGCATCGCCATCGGGCTGAAGGCCTCGATCTCGCCGACAACCTCGGTCGCGGTGGTGAACGTCTCCGCCGACGGCAGCGTGTATCTTTACAAAAGCACGGTCGATATGGGGCAGGGTAGCGACACGGCGTTTGCGCAGATCGTCGGCGAGGTGCTGGACGTCAAAGCCGAGGATGTCCGCATCGTCGCGCCGGACACCGATGTCACGCCCTATGACATGGGCACGCTCGGCTCGCGCTCGCTCTATCACATGGGCAATGCGGTGCGGCTCGCGGCGGAAGAGGCACGCGCCAAATTGCGGGCGCTCGCCGCCGAAGCCGGGCTGCCGGAAGGGACTAATTATCCGCCCGCCGAAATATTCAAGAAGCGCTACGGCATGCAGGCGGGCAATGCCATCGGCACGGGGAGCTTCGTTCCGAGTTACAAACCGCCGGATGCGCAGACCGGCCAATCGGACGATGTCACGCCGTTCTGGATGGTCGGCGGCGCGGCCGCCGAGGTCGAAGTCGACACCGAAACCGGACATGTGCGCATCCTCCGCCTGATCAATGCCGCCGATTGCGGCAAGCTGATCAATCCCGCCGTGGCGCGCACGCAACTGTCCGGCGCCGCGATCATGCAGCTCGGCTTCACCTTGTTCGAGGCGATGCAGCTCGATGGCGGGCAGGTCACCAATGCGTCTTTGGCCGACTACAAGATTCCCGGCATCGGCGACGTGCCGCCGATGGAAAATGAACTGATTGCCGCGGAACAGCATTCCGGTCCGTTCGGCGCCAAGGGATTGGGCGAGACCGGCACCTTCGGCGTCTCGCCGGCGATCGCGAATGCGATTCACGACGCCGTTGGTGTGCGCATCACGGAATTGCCGATCACCGCCGAAGCGGTGCTGCGCGCGTTGCGCGACAAAGCCGGCCGGCCGATCGAGGACGAATGATGAGCGCGCGCAGCATCTCTTTTACGCTCAACCGCCAGCCGGTCTCGACTATGATCGAGCCGCATCGCAATCTGGTCGAGCTCTTACAGCGTTTCGATCTGTTTGGCGCGCGCGAAAGCTGCGGGCAGGGATTGTGCGGCTGCTGCACCGTGCTGGTCGATGGCCAGGCGGTGTCAGGCTGTCTTTATTTTGCGGTCTGGGCCGACGGCAAATCGGTTACCACGGTCGAGCACCTCGATGCCGATGGCGCGCTGTCGAATGTTCAGCAGGCGTTCATTGCTTGCGGGGCATTCCAGTGCGGCTTCTGCACGCCGGGATT
>JBAQBC010000029.1:0-15169 GCA_049286035.1 Xanthobacteraceae bacterium | reverse complement strand
TTGTTTTGCAGCGCCCGTGCAACTAGCGCGCTGAGCTGCGGCGATCTGAACAAGGCCCACCATTCGTCGGGAATGTCGCGGGCGGGCAAGAACACCTGGCGCTGGCCAGAAGCGACGTCCGTCGACGACGTATGTACTAACGGCTCGCGCGTATAGCGGGTGATTTCCGGCGCGGCGGGGTGGAGGAAGTCCGGCCCGACGGCGCAGCTCGTCACAAGCATCGCGGCCGCGAGAGCGGTGGTATTTGCAAGCCACCTGGCCGCTACACGAGACATCAGGCAATAGGACTATTGAAACCGGTCAACGACGGGGCGCGCCCCGGCCATTATTTCCGATTTCGCCAGGGATAGCTGTGCTCGGCTAGCCACAGTGCACATGTTTCCTGCCCCCTGCACCGGCGATCGCGTTATGGGCAATCAACGCCTGGAAAACCACGGTGCATCAGGGCCGTGATAGACTGTCATGAGTCGTACAGCATAGTGCGATTAATCCAGTCCCCCTGTGATTAATGACAGTAGACCGCGTGGCGCGGCTGATGGCGTTCTCGCCGCAGTTCGCACAATCGCGGAACGTTTAAGCAGAGCCCGCCAATGGCACTCGGCCCGACCAATAGGCGTTGGAGCGCGGGCGTAGCTGCCGCGCTGTTCGCGCTCGTGATCGTGGCCTATTGGGCCTCGCATCTCGGCGGTCCCCCCAAGAGCGGATCAGGTGCAACCGGTGCCCATGGCGATGCGTCAAGCGCAGCTGCCGGCGCTTCGGACAGCGTCGATCTGTCGGATGCACAGCTCTCCGCGGTCAAGGTCGAGCCGGTCGAGGAACGCGATTTTCCGCGTGAGAAGGAGGCGGTCGGCAGCATCGACTTCAATGAAGAAATGTCGGTGCAAGTGTTCACGCCCTACGCCGGACGGATCATTGGCCTATTCGCCTCGGTCGGCGACGACGTGAAAAAGGGTCAGACTCTTTTCACGATCGACAGCCCGGATTTGCTGCAAGCCGAGTCCACCTTGATCGCGGCGGCCGGGGTGCTGGATCTGACCACGCGCAATCTGGCGCGCCTGAAAGAACTTTATACGACGCGTGCGGTGTCGCAACGCGATCTGGATCAGGGCACGTCTGACCAGCAGACCGCCGAAGGTAACTTGCGCGCGGCGCACGACGCGGTGCGGCTGTTCGGCAAGAGCGAGGCCGAGATCGACCGCATCATTGCCGAGCGCACAGCTGACCCCACGCTTGTTGTGCCATGCTCGATCGACGGCCGCGTCACCGCGCGCAATGCGGCGCCGGGTCTCTACGTGCAGCCGGGAAGCGCGCCGGCGCCTTTCACCGTGACAAATATCGATACGATGTGGATGTTGGCGAACGTCGCCGAAAACGACAGTCCCGCATTCCAAGTCGGTCAATCGGTGCAGGTGCGGATCGGCGCTTTTCCAGATCGGCTATTCGACGGCAAGATTACGACCGTAGGCGCGAGCGTCGACCCCAATACGCGCCGCGTTCTGGTCCGCTCCGAGATCAAGGACCCGCAGCACGAACTGCGCTCCGGCATGTTCGCAAATTTTGTCATCAGCGTCGGCGCGCCGGTTCGCTCTTCCGCGGTTCCTCTCGACGGCGTGGTGCGCGAAGGCGACGGCAGTCACACGATCTGGGTTACGGCCGACCGCCGGCGCTTTGCCCGGCGCACGGTGCGGATCGGCGAACAAAACGACGGCTATCGGCAAATCCTTGACGGGGTGCGTTCGGGTGAATTGGTCGCCACCGAGGGCGCGATCTTTCTCAGCAACATGCTGGCCACTGCAAGCGCACGATGAACGAGCATGATCCCGAAAAATGGATACCGGTTTCAGATCATGCCCAAACAACAAGCGCGCGAGCGACATTGAGGTGAGCCGTGCTCAGAGGCATCGTCGCATTCGGCTTGACCCGGCGGGCGATCGTGCTGCTGGGCCTTCTCGTTTTCATCGTCAGCGGGCTCATTGCCTTTACCCGCCTTAACATCGAGGCGTATCCGAATCCTGCGCCGGTCATTCTTGAAATCACCGCACAGGCCGCCGGCCTCTCCGCCGAGGAGATGGAGCGCTACTACACGATCCCCATGGAGGTCGGCCTTTACGTCACCCCGGGGGTGGAGAATATCCGCTCGACATCGTTTTACGGCCTGTCCTTTGTCCGCGTCACCTTCAAATACGGTATCGATTATTTCTTCGCCTACACCCAGACCCAGATTAGTTTGCAGCAGAATGTCAGCCTGCCTGGCGGTCAGGTGCCGTTCATCCAGCAATCAAGCCTGGTTGGCGAGGTCTATCGTTATCAGGTCGTCGGCCCGCCGCGCTTCGGACTGACCAATCTGCGCACGGTGCAGGATTGGATCGTGGCGCGTCGGTTGTACACGGTGCCTGGCGTGGTAGCGGTCAATTCGTGGGGCGGTACCACCAAGCAATACGATGTCGAGGTCAATCTCAACAAACTCGACGCCTATAACATCACGATTTCGCAGATCATCAGCGCGCTCGGCAACGCCAATATTAATGTCGGCGGCCGCGAGATCACCGTCGGCCAGCAGTCAGTGAATATCCGTGGCATCGGTCTGTTCGACAGCGGCGGCAACAGCGACCTGACGCAAGGCTGGCACGTTGACGATATCGAGAATGTCGTGCTCACGCAGTCGAACGGCGTTCCGGTGCAGGTGAAAGACGTCGCCAAAGTTTCAGTCGGCTACGTGCCGCGGCTTGGCATCGCTGGCAAGGATCACGATGACGATGTCGCGCTCGCAATCGTGGTCATGGGGCGGACTTACCACGCCAACGACGTCATACCGTTGATCAAGAGCAAGATTGCGCAATTGAACAGCGACGGTTCGCTGCCGCCGGGCGTGAAGCTCGTTCCGTATTACGATCGCACGACATTGATATCGGAGACCACCCGCACGGTGCTGCGCAACCTCATCTACGGCTGCGGCTTGGTCTTCGTGATCCAATGGATATTCCTTGGCAATTTGCGCAGCGCGATCATCGTCGGCGTCAACATTCCGTTCGCGCTGTTCTTCGCAGTGATCATCATGGTACTCACCGGGCAGGACGCCAATCTGCTATCGGTCGGCGCCATCGACTTCGGCATCATCGTCGACTCGGCGGTGATCCTGGTGGAAAACGTTTTCCGCAACTTCCAGGCCGGCGCCGCTGAGCGGCAGAACCTGCTGGCGCAACTTGCCGGCGGGCGTTTTGGCCCGGATCCGACCGGGCCTGCCGAAGCCGCGATTGCACGAGCCTGGACCGCCCGGCTGCGGCTGATCCTTGCCAGCGCATTGCAAGTCGATAAGGCGATTTTTTTCTCCAGACTGATCACCGTCGCCGCCTTCGTCCCTTTGTTCGCGATGCAAGGCGTCGAAGGGCAGATCTTCAATCCGATGGCCCGGACCTACGCGCTTGCGCTTATTGGCGCGTTGCTGTCGACGTTCACAATCACGCCGGTGCTGACGTCTTTCCTCCTTCCCGAACGGGTCGAGGAGGCGGAGACGATTATCGTGCGCGCGCTGCGCAGGGTCTATACGCCGGCCTTGCGATGGTCGCTCGTGCATCGGCGGCCGATGGTAATTTTTGGTGCGGCATTTGTTGTCGCTACCGGATTGCTGACATTGTGGTTGGGCAGCGAGTTCTTGCCCGCGCTCGAAGAGGGCAATTTATGGATTCGCGCCTCGATGCCGCCGACCATTGGGCTCGAAGCCGGTGGACCGGCGACGCACAAGATGCGCGAGATTTTGTTGCGTCATCCGGAGGTCATCACGGTGGTTTCGCAGCACGGCCGGCCGGACAACGGCAGCGATGCCTCGCCGTTCTCGAACGTCGAGCTGTTCGTGCCGCTCAAGCCCTATGAGCAATGGCGTGTCGGCTACACCAAGGACATGCTGATCGGCGAGCTGCAGCACGAATTCATCGACGAGCTGCCAGGCATCGACTTCAATTTCTCGCAATACATTCAGGACAATATCGAAGAGGCGCTGTCCGGCGTCAAAGGCGCCAATTCGGTGAAAATCATCGGCCGCGATCTAGCAACCATCGAGCGGATCGCATCCGAGGTGATGCAGCAGATGCAACAAGTGCGGGGCGTTGCCGATCTGCAAATATTTCATGTGCTCGGCCAACCGAATCTCAACGTCAAGATCGATCGCGCCAAAGCCGCCCGCTATGGCCTTAATACCGGCGATGTGAACACGGTGATCCAAGCCGCACTGGGCGGCGCCACGGCGACCACGTTGCTGGAAGGCGACCGCCAGTTCGCTGTGGTTGTTCGGCTTCCGGCCGAATTTCGCTCGAACCTCGAAGCGGTCGGCAACGTCAAAGTTGCAGTTGCGAGCCCCGGCGGCGCCAATGCTTACATTCCGCTCAACGAGCTTGCCGATATCACGCTCGATACCGGCGCCTCCTACATCTATCACGAGCAAGGCGAACGCTATATCCCGGTCAAGTTCAGCGTGCGCGATCGCGATCTCGGCGGCGCGGTTGCCGAGGCGCAAGGGCGCATTGCGCAAAACGTGAAACTGCCGAGCGGTTATCGCCTCGCTTGGGCCGGCGAGTTCGAAGACCTCGAGAACGCCAAGGCGCGTCTTGAGCTGATCGTCCCGATCAGTCTTTTGCTTATTCTTGTTCTACTCTATGGCCTGTTCAATTCGCTGCGCGAGAGCCTGATGGCGCTGGTGGGCATTCCATTCGCGGCGGGCGGCGGCGTCCTGGCGCTCTACGTGAGCGGCCTGAATTTCAGTATTTCGGCGGCGGTCGGATTCGTTTCGTTGTTCGGCGTCTCGGTGATGAACGGCATCTTGATCATCTCATATTATAACGAGGTCAAAGCGAGCGGCATCGAGACGATCGACGCGATGTTCCACGCCGCTTCGCAGCGCATGCGGCCGATGCTGATGACGGCGCTCTCCGCCTGCATCGGCTTGCTGCCGGCCGCAGTCTCGACCGGCATCGGCAGTCAGGTGCAGCGGCCGCTGGCGACGGTGGTGGTCGGCGGCATGTTTATTGGGCCAATTGTTCTGCTCATCGTTGTTCCGGCGCTTATGACGTTGTTCTTGGATCGCAGAAACGGCGCGAGCCCTGCGCCCGCGAGCGGTTCCGAATCCCCGCAACCGGGCGCCTGATACGGCGTTGAGAAAGAAGATGTATTTGCGACTCATGCTTTCGACCATCGTGTTGCTGGCGGTTGCAGCCAATCAACCTGGCCTTGCCAAGGACGGCCATGCGCAGCACAGCGGGCGCGCGAGCGCGACCAACAACGGCGCCAGCGGGAAGGGCGCAAGCGGTGCAAGCCCGCCGGCGGCCAAGGCTAGCGTTCCGATCGATGCCGAGGCGACGGTCGCGCCGCCGGTGCTGCCGCCGCATGGTGTCACGCAACAGCAAATTCGAACCATCAATCCGAGCGGCAAGAATCAGAGCAGCAAGACGCCGGCTAATTCGGTGAGCCGCGCCACCACAGGTGCAACAACGGTTTCGCCCGCGCGCAACGCAATCGGCCAGCCCGTCGTTCCGTCGAGAAATTTTGCCGGCGCGCAGCCGCCGGTGCCTGCGCTGCAAAGATCGGGCGCAGTGTCGGCGCCGATCATCCACGGCGGGCCTGTCGCGGCGCCCGTGGCGTCTGGCGCGGCGCGCGTAAACGGCGCAAACGCCGTGAACCGCGTCAGCATCAACGGCGCGACGGTGATTCGGCCGGCTAACGCACCCGCGGTCGTCGGCGGACCGGCGGTGGCCCGCTACGGCATCAACGGCGCGACGGTGCAGAACAAGCATTAAAGCTTCACCCGCACAGATCCCGTCATCCTGAGGTGGCCGCGAAGCGGCCCTCGAAGCATGTACGGCCAAGGCCGTCGCCCTTGGAGGCTAGCGGGGCTTGTCATCGGGCCGGCCACTTCGGGCCGGACCCGTTGGCTCGCTCCTCAGGGTGACGGCAAATTAGCCGCAAAAATCAGCAGCGTGCCTGGGGCGCACGCTTAATCGCGCGACGATTTCGGGGTATATTAGAATCGTGCGTGCCAAGGTTGCCGGGCGGAGCGAACGAAATGGCAAACCTGGAGCATCCCCCTGAGGCGAAATTGTCGGGCGACGTTTCGCATGCGCTGCGCATCGCCGCGATCGCGTTGCGTACATTATTCATTGTTCTGTTGTTGGTGCTGACGCTGCGCGTCAGCCTGCCGCAAAGCGAGACGATCTGGACCGCCTACGACACGCCGGCCGATCTGGTGCGGCTTATCCTCGGCGTCGGCGTGTGCGCCTGGCTCGTTTATCAGCTCTTTCAGGTGCCGCACGATGCGGGCAGCTCCCGCACCTGGTTTTATCTCGGGCTCGTCGCGGTGCCGTTTGCGTTGATCGTGCTGTACGTCGCGTGGTGAGGGGACTACGGCTCAATCAACTTCCCGCTCGCCGCTTTGATTGCCGCTTCGGTGCGGGTAGCGGCGCCGAGCTTGCCGCGCGCATTGTCGGTGTGAAAATCGACCGTGCGCTTGGTCAGCCCGAGGATTTGCGCGATCTCGGCCGAGGTCTTGCCGCGCGCCACCCAGGTCAACACCTCCACCTCGCGCTCGTTCAGCGCGACGGTCTTCGGCCACAACCCGGTGCGCGCCACGGCTTTCAGCCGCGCCTCGATGATCATGGTGAGCAAATCGAAATCGATCGGCTTGGTGACGTAATCGTCGGCGCCGAGCTGGCGGCCTTTGAGTTCGTTATCGCGATCGGTCAAGGCGGTCAAAAACACAAACGGCATGTTCGAAAAGCGCGGCGCCAGCGCGGTCAGCCGTTCTAAGAGCTCGAAGCCCGACATCGCCGGCATGCTGATATCAGAGAGCACGAGGTCGGGCATCATCCGCAAGATCGCGGCAAGCCCTTCGCGCCCGTCATGCGCGACCGTTACTTCGTAGCCGCGATCGAGCAGTTCCTCGGCGATCAAGCCTGCGGTTTCGCGGTCGTCCTCGATGCACAGTATTTTTTTACGGACTTCGGCCATTCTTCTGATCGCGCCAAAAGCGGCGAAATGCGCCGAAACGAGCTGGGATCGGGCGCCTTGCTTAACGTTTTGTTTGCGCATGATCTTGTCCGAAAACCGGTTCCCACTTTTCGGGGTCATGCGCTTGGAATTTACCTCAATTCGGCTTCGGGTGGTTGCGCCTTTACTATAGGATTAATGTGACCCCGCTGGGCGGTGCAATTCCTTAGGGCGTCTTGAGGGCGGCTTGGCGGGGAGTGGAAAGCTCACATGTGGCAGCCGCGCTCAATCCGCTTGCATCTGGCCGCGGTATTTTTCTTGTTTTTCGCGCTGGTCGCAGGCCTCGGCGCGTTCAGCATGTGGCGGCTTGCTAATTTCAACTCCCTGTCGGCGGACGTGGCTGAGGTTTGGCTACCGACCACGCGCGCGCTCGGTGACCTGAACAATTACACCTCCGATTTCCGCGCCTTCGAAGGCAGCGCGCTCTTGACTTCCGATCCGAACGAGATCGCCGCGACCGAGAAGCAGATGACCGAACTCGATCGCGCCATCGCGCGTGCGGAGCGCAATTTCGAAGGCATCCGTCACGACGCTGCGGAAGCCGAGTTGTACGATCAGTTCAAGGCTCGCTGGAACGCCTATCGCAGCATCGTCAATCAAATGCTGGTGCTCTCTCGCGGCGGCCGGCGGGACGACGCCTTGCAGATTTACGGCAATTCATCGCGCGTCGCTTATAACGCGGCGAGCGACACGCTCGGCCAGCTCACCGACCAGGCGGTTGCGAGGGCCCAGGTTGCGAGCGATCGGCTCGCGCTCGACTATCGCCACGCCTATTGGCTGATCCTGCTGGCGATTGCGATTGCGGCACTCCTGGTCGTTGCCGCGCTTGTCCACATCAGCCGGTCGATTTCGGCGCCGCTTCTGGCGCTAGCCGACCGCATGCGCCGGCTCGCCGGCAATGATACCGACATCGATGTGCCCGCGACCGAGCGGCAGGACGAGATCGGCGCCATGGCCAAGGCGACGGTGGTGTTTCGCAACAACGCCATTGAGCTGATGCGCAGTCAAGATACGCTTTCGCGCCAAGCGGCTCTGCTCGAGGAGCAATTGGCGCACGAGCAGCGACTTGCCTTGTTGCAGCGGAATTTCGTCTCCATGGCCTCGCACGAATTCCGCACGCCGATGACGGTCATCGACGGCCATGCCCGGCGGCTCGACAAGACCAAGGACACAGTCGCGCCCGCCGAGATCGGCGAGCGGGCCGGAAAGATTCGCAGCGCAGTCTTGCGCATGACCCAACTGATCGAGAACCTGCTCAACTCCTCGCGGCTGATCGACGGTGGCGCCGGGCTCTATCTCAATGTCGCGCCGATGGACATGCGAGCGCTGCTGCAGGAAGTCTGCCAGTTGCATCGTGAAATGGTGCCTGGCTTGCAGTTGATCCAACATTTTGCCGCGATGCCGGTGCCGATGGTTGGCGATGCCAAGCTCCTGTTCCAGGCATTGAGCAATCTACTCTCCAACGCGGTCAAATATTCGCCCGCGGGCGGCGCCATCGACGTGAGAATGGAAAGCGCGCCGGACCAGGTTGTGGTCGCGGTCACCGATCATGGCATTGGAATCCCGGCGAGCGATCTGGCGCGCCTGTTCGAGCGCTATCATCGCGGCAGCAATGTCTCGGGCATCGTCGGCACCGGCGTCGGGCTCTATCTAGTCAAGACCGCGGTCGATCTGCATCACGGCACTATCGAAGTGCAGAGTAGCGAAGGCGACGGCTCGTGTTTCACCGTCCGGCTGCCGCGCGCGGCGCTGACGGTCGACAAACCACCCTCAGCCGGCGCGCCGCTCATGGCAGACGCCTGATGGGCAGCCTCGCCGTGGCGCTCTGTGTGCTCTCGTTTTTGGCGCAGGCCGCGAGTGCGGGCTGGATGGCGGGCCGGATAGTTGATGTTCGCGGTGTGGTTCACGACATGATCGCGCGGGTCGATTGGCAATATCCGTGGCAATTGCCGCCGCGCTTTCGCGATCACTGCCGGTACGAATATTTCACCGCGCGGCCTTTTTGTTCCGATCATTGCGGCGGCGACTATCAATTCTATTACTGCTCGCAAGCGTCGTTCGGTTGCTGCCATATCGGCCGCGGCTATTGCGACTGGAGCGGGTTATTGCGCTGCCATCCGTAGGCCCTTTTTTACCGCTGCAGCCTGCCGAAAACGTCGTCCCCTTGCCGCTTTGCCGTGATGCGCTATTTTCCGCACCTCGGCGTTGTCACGGCACGCGGGTGTAGCTCAATGGTAGAGCAGAAGCCTTCCAAGCTTATGACGAGGGTTCGATTCCCTTCACCCGCTCCAATTCTTTAGCCGCTCGTAAGTCCATCAGCCGTGAGCGCGTTTACGCGCCGTGCCCATCCGATAAACGGCCGGGACTTGCGCCATCAGGCGCCAACAGGCAAATGTCGGTGCGGCCTAGGAGTGTAGCTCAATGGCTAGAGCACCGGTCTCCAAAACCGGGGGTTGGGGGTTCGAGTCCCTCCACTCCTGCCACCCCATTGCTTAACCACTTGATCGATCTTCCAACTTCTTAGGTGGGACACTTTGGTGGGACACTTCGGTGTTCGCGCTCTGATCACGGGCGAGTAGTTGCGCCGCCTGGCCGGCAAGCCGCTTGCGGTTGGCGGCGGCGGTGTAGACGTTGGCCTGCTTCTCCGACGTCCAGTCGTACAGCGCCATGAGCTGGCGATCGGTGGCGCCGTTCTCTGCGGCGATGGTGGCACCGGCCTTGCGCAGCCCATGGGCGCTGCAATGCGGCAAGCCGGCCTCATCGCACCGCGCGCGAAACCAATTACCGAACCCGGAGGCCGTAAAGGGCCTGCCGTATTCGGTGACGAGATAGGTCAGGTCGCCGGTCGGGCTGCGCGCGATGATGTCGGCGAGAATGGGCAGGATGGGTTTTTCTGTAGCCTCTAGGCGTTTGTAGCGCGTTTTCCGGGGAACAAAGCGCAGCCACCCGTCCCTCTCGTGCTGACGGCCCAAGGTCACGACATCTCCCCGGCGAGGTCCAAGGAACAGCAGGAGCGCAAACGCGAGCCTCGCCTTGGTGCCGACCGGATGGCGCTTCTCGTACTGGCGCACCTCGTCCACCGTCCAACTGTGAAATCCAGCGGTGGCATAGCGAACCCTGCGGACCTCGCGGGCCGGGTTGAACCGAACTAGACCCTGCTCGATGGCCCAGCCGAACATCGACGACAGGTACTTGCGGCTGTTCGCGGCGGCGGGCGTGGCCGCCTTGCGGTCACGGAGCATCTTGATGTGGGCGGGGGAGACAACGCTTAGGGGGCAGTCCCGCATCAGGTCGCGCGAGCCGGGCTTGCGCGGTTCGCGCAGGCACGCCTCAATGATGCCGCGGCGCGTGAACTGCGATTTCGGATCCAGGCGCCGGAATTCGACTGAGGCGAAATAACATGCTGCAAGCCAGCCGAGCGTGCCTGCCGGTGCGCCTTTGAGCACCGGACGATCAGCGATGTGTGCCTGGGACAGGACGTGCAGGGCCTCCGCGTAGGCGCCAGCAAACGCTTCCGTGCCCGGCTTTGCCCGGATCCTGATCTTTCGACCGAGGCGACGGACATACAGCCGTTCGATGCCGCGCCGATCCCGATCAGACATGAGATACGGGAAATCGATTCGGGTCACGCCTTCACGTCCTCCCATTTAGAACGCATGTCATCCTCGTTGACCGACGCGATGTCAGCAATGGGCTCGCTGCCATCATGTACCACGACCGTGCCGTCGGGCCGAATACCTATCACGCGCAAGCCAGCTTTTTGCGCCGCTTTGATTTGGCGGCACAGGCTCGCTTGAGTGAAGGGTAGGGCGCGGGTCATCGCTGCGCTCCACCGGCGGGCCTGAGCAGCCTGTAGTAAGAAACCGTGCCGTTGGTGGTCTGGATTACGGCGGTATCTTTGGCCAGCGCTACGACGGGCCGGCCGTGCAGCAGCCAGATCAAGCCGTTCCGGCTGTATCGGGACAGGCGTTGGTAATTTCTCACCACGCGATTTGCAGCGAAATCGTCAAGTGCCCGAGCCAGCATTGATTGGTCTCCCGCAGTTCTGCAGGAGACTTCGCGCGTTTTCAATCGGGATAATAGGGAGGGGTAATTTCCCGAATTTAGGAAAATGTTTACCAATCGGTCGCTAGGCCACCGAAAAGATGATTGATGGCGATTCCGGCGAAGCGGCGCCACGACAGAGGAGACCACCAGAGATGGCTCGATCGAATGTTAACCGGGCGGTGGCGCGCTCGACTGTGGAATACGAGCTCCATCGGAAATTCGGAGCGTTGGTACAGGAGCTTAGAGATATTGATGAGGAATTAGTATCTGGGAGCATGATTGACGTCGCGACTGGCACAAAATTTTCCGACCACTCCGCCGCGGAACGCATGGCCATGATCTCTGCGGTGGATGCAGTGCATCGCTTCCTCACGTTAGAGGGAGCTACCAGCAAAATTCTCCATCAGCTTGGGTACGATCTTCAGCAGCTTCGGTTCGGCGTAAGATAACGGGGGGCGACCACGATCCGCCCCACACCTAAATGGTGGTCGCCGGTCACGGCTTTCTCATTGATCTATCGCGAATTTCCGGCGAATTATGGGATTCAGAACAACGTCGCCTCTTGTGCTTAACAAAGCCGGCCTGTTCGAGAGACGCCAGTACATCAGTTCCAAATAAGGGCGTCGCATTTTGCGCTATCGATTCCTTCCGAGGCACTTTCGCCATAGCGCAATATGCGCGCTTCATTGGGTCTCATTTCCCCAGCACTCGCTGCCTGTGCTGCTCCCGCATTTCGTCTGCAATGCTGGTTCTGGACAGGCGCACGAGCTCGGCGAACGGCGCGCTCGGCCGGCATGATCGACAAGACAACGCCGGAATGAGGCTGGTCACGGCGGCGTCGCGGTGACAATCGAGCGTGCGAAGATCAATCGCATTGATCGTTCGGCAGGCCGGGCAGCGTACCCAGAGGAACCAATAGCCTGCAGTGATGGCGGCGCCGATCGTCGGCGAGAATAGCATCGGCATGCGCTTGGCCTGCCGCTCGTTCCAAGCGGCGATTAGGCGCTCGCCATCCTCAAGCACTTGGGCGTCGGTCGCGCGCCGGGCGGCCGCCTCCTTGTCCGCGGCGTCACGGCGCTGGTCCTCTAGCTTGCGGCGGTTGAAGCCCATTTGCCAGGATGCTTTCCTTTTCCTGCCGGTAGTCTACCGCTTTGGAGTCCACGATGTTGCAACTTCACGGCTTCGCAAACTGGAGTTCAATTCTTTTGTGGCTCGTTTCGGCGGGCCTTTGGTGTAAGGCAGCAAGTATACAAGTCCCTGCGCTCAAAGGGTCCATCTTTGAAATCAGTTCAGAGGGCACTGGCGAACTCGCCCGAAAGATAAACGCTCAGTCTCGCTGGAATAGTGCGAGCGCAACGTCGGGCGTGGCTGCACTTGCATTGGCCGTTGCCACGTTGACGGCCCCCTAAAAAAGGCGGACCTCGGGGACCATTTGACGCTCGACTCTAGGGCCCATTGATTTTATCAACCCCGCATGTCGTCGCGTGAGCGTACCCGCCCTGGACTGGGAATGCGCATTGAAGATTGCCGATAAGCATGCCCACGTCGGAGGTCGCATGCACCTGATCATCGCGCTGATCGTGTTCGTTGGATTGGCAGCTGTTATCGTCTGGATTGCGGATTGGACGGCGGCCCGCTAAGAGCCATGTTTGCGTGAGGAGCGTTCTTTGGGCCGCCCGAATTGGTCACGCAAGCTGCCGCGGCCGCTTGTGATTCCTGGCCTGATGACGCTGACGACGCCCTCCCCGGAGGCCGCCTCAGTTGGCGGCCTCATTACTTTCGCGCCGATGCCCGAGCGCCGCTTCCCGCCCTGGTTCGTCGAGGAACTAGACGCCCCGCTTTGTCAAATTGAAAGCCGCATAAAAAAGACCCCAGCATTTAGGGCTGGGGTCTTTTTGTACGCAAACAAATCGGGCGCTAGGGGTGTCGGGGGATGGGGCAGCGCCCGACTCGTCGTCACTTTGGACCGGGCGACTATTCTGAATCTGTATAGAATTGCTCACTCGGTGGACAAGTGGGATAATTCGCCTAGCGCCAAACTGTGAGCGCGCGGCGCATGGCGGTGAGCTTCGCCAAGCTGCCGGAGCTAGTTCGCAAGCGGCTGCCGGAGCTATTGCTACAGCACAATCGCTAACCGGCCGGTCCCACGATGTGCGACACAGTAACCGTCGCAGCGATGCCGGTGACAACGACAACAAAGGCGGCAAATAACCAACCAATAGTGTCGATTTGTGCTGTGCGCTTCGGGTTAGTCTCGTGCAGGTCTGTCGAGCCCTCCCGCACTACAAAGGCGGCCACCACCTGATTGAAGGCGGCCTTCAGCATTAAATATGTAGACTCGCCAGCCGTACTCTGCCGGTCCGATCATGCTTGCCGCAATACTTCGGCCCAAAAAATACCGGCGAAGATTGCGAACTGGCAGACAAGAAGAAAAATGATAATTGCGTGCTGCACGACTTACTCCTAGGTCAACAACAGTTTGTCGGGTAAACTGCGTATCTGCCCAACGGAGACGTTCACAGCTTCCGGCGCAGTGAATTCAAATTCCTTCGGCTCATTCGTCGGCTGCTCCATCTCGAGCACCGGCATTATCGGCTCGGCAGCGCGCATCGCACCGGGGCGCCAAGACAGAGCTATCACGGCGAGCACTATTAAAAATGTTTCCATGACCTACGTTCCAAGAGATATGTCATTGTGCCTATTCCTCTCGCGGAGCGGCTGCTCAAAACTGCTCACAATCGACAATAAATGGCGAGGATTTACGCCGCGCTCCTATTGAGCACCGCAAGTTCAAGCTGTCGCGGCTCATTCGCACCCCCGCATCCGGGCATCGTGCTCAATGACCATTACGACGGCGACGGCGAAATCGTTTTTGAGCACGCCTGCAAACTCACAAGACAATGAAGGCGGCCCGGTGTGCTCGGCATTCAGCATTTTTGGCCGGAGAAGCGGATCTTTCCTTCTTTTTTATCCAATCATCACCATATGAATGTAGACGCTTCGCTGCATCGACCCCGGCGCCCCATTGCGTGTCGGCACCAGATGCGGCCAGCGCTCGGGATGGAAGGCCCCTTTCGCTGAGGGAAACCGCCTCAAGCGATCGGGCCTTTCAATCTGGTTCGACTCGCGACGGGCGGATTGACTTGACCGTCGATTCCCTCCGCCCTGGTCCGTCGAGGAGCGCGCAGCTTATTTTGTCGTGAGAGATCACAACGGGCAGGCGCTCGCTTACGTCTAGTTGAGGATGAACCGAGCCGGCGATCGGCGGAGAACTTGATGTCACATGATGAGGCCGGCGCATTGGCGGTGAGCTTCGCCAAGCTGCCGGAGCTATTGCGCCGCTAACGCGACCACAGCGGACAGGTGCTTGCCTATGTCTATTTCGAGGAGGAGCCTGGCCGGCGAACGGCAGCTAAATTGCTCAGCAAGGACGAGGCGAGACGCGTTGCTTCCAACGTGGCAAGGTTGCCGGACCTGTTACGCAAGTCGTAAGGGTTCGGAATGAACGACCGCATCGATGAATGGATTGAAGGTCTCCTCACGGAGCTAAAAGCCTTCAGCATTTTACCCCTGGAGCCGGGCAAGCCGGCACACCCTGCAGTCCCGGCTATTATTGCTGACACAATCACAAGACACACAGAAAAGATCGATCCCAAGCTGCGCCGAGATTACTTTGAGAGGGCGATAGCCCATTTCGATCAGTTAGATCAGCAAGGCGATCTATATGCCGAGACGCTGCGGCGGGCGGCTGCGCAGCTAGCGATGTTGATTGAGCGGATGTAAACCACGCGGGCGACGATTACTCACCAAAGACGAGGCGCACAGGATTGCAGCTGCCGGAGTTGCTGGCAGCGTTAAGCGGAAGCCGTAATCCTGAGTGAACCTGATTGGCCAAAGTGGCTTGGCGAGGAGCCGGCAGCAGAAGAGGAATTGCTGGCGATGCTCAAGCCCTGCCCGGACGAATCACTAAAAATCTGGCCGGTGAACAAGATGGTAGGCAATGTCAGAAACAAGGGGCCGCAGTTGGCAATGCCGCTTTGAGCCGTCGCCCTGATTGGTCCCGGCCGTTACCCCGGCCTCTCGTTCGCCT
>JBAQBC010000028.1:0-12940 GCA_049286035.1 Xanthobacteraceae bacterium | reverse complement strand
CAGTATAGTCGCGTATTTTTAGGGAGGGGTGGCGTCAATGGAACGGATGAAAGACCTTTTATCTTTTTTCATCGCGGCGATGGCGATGGTGTCGCTCCTGTGCGCGGTCTACCAAGCCATGAATGATCACAAGGCATCGGCAGGTGCGCTTGCCGGAATATTCTTTCTCGCGACGGCTTTTGTTCTACCTGGGCCAAAACTTGAGGCTCTATCGGCATACGGGGTCGAGTTACGATTGCGAAACACCTTGGATCGTGCAGAGGAAATCATTGAACGATTAAAAAAATTAGCCGAGGCCAATGCCAAGGCCACGTACATGTCAGTGGCTTGGGGCAATCGAATGGGCACACCGTCCGCTGTTGAAAAGCAAAAGGTGCTCGATGACATTGATGCCCAACTGCGCGCGCTAAATGTCACTGAGAGCGAGCGGCAGGAAATCGCAAAGCCCTTGGTAGCGTTAATCGGCGTTGATTTGTACTTCGCCTACTCCCGCGTGATGGACCGACTTGTTTTTTGGATGGAACAAGCTGAAAACCGCAGAGTTGCGGCGGATCAAAGTCCACAGTCGATTGCCGAGCGCCAAAAATTCAACAATGCAGTGTCGGAATGGCGCAAGGCCAATGCCGGGCAAAGTCCCTATCGCGAACGAGAGAACTACGATCTCGACGCTTATCTAAGCCGCGATATTTCAACAGCAATCCTGAACGACCCGCAGAGATCGGTCGCGCAGCGTTTTAGAGAGACGGTCCTTTCTCTTTACAATGGATGCAAAGAAAAGGGGGGCTATACGCCGCAGGCTGCCGATTTCCTCGATAAAATGGTCGGTGAGAATTTCCAAGGCGTTGCCGACATAAAAGTGAAAGAGCTTTTTGGAGTAGAAATCGAGCCGCACTAATGTAGTTACCGCCCCCAATCCTCCTCGGCTTCCCGCTTCACAGCGGGCGTTTTTGGGTTCTTGATCTTTGCCCAATACGGTGGACCGAGCTCTGTCGCGCTTAACGACATGAACGAAATCGGAGCAGCGGAATGAGGCTTAAAGTAAGACGCGCTCAAATAAGCGGCGAGTTGCGCGATCATTTCGAGCGATATGGCGAAACAATTATTGCAACTGCCCTGGCCACTGCGCCTCGACCGCCCCTTTTGGGTTTGGATGGACATGAGCAGGAAGCGCTAAGCTGGCTTACCGAGCGCAGCGACATCCGCGAACGCAAGGAAACAAGAATTGAATTTCTCGAATGGGGAATTTTGGCATTTGTAATTGTCGGCGTAATTGTGGAAAGCGGCATAGGAGCGTGGGTTTTTAAGCGGTTTTGGTAGCCCCAACGCGGGGCCTCCTCGATCGACCAGGCGGCGGAGCGGCGGGCCGTCATTGCGGATCGGCTTTTCTCGAAACCACTTTGGGTCCAACTTGGGTCCAAGACCGGGCAAGTTGCCAAAACGTTCGCGCCGATATAGCTGTTAAGCCATTGATGCCGCTGATTTCGGAGAGGTGGCAGAGTGGTTGAATGCACCGCACTCGAAATGCGGCATACGGGCAACCGTATCGGGGGTTCGAATCCCTCCCTCTCCGCCACCTTTCGCCAGAACTCCTCGCTTTTGTGATTTCCGCTTACAGCTCGCGGCCGAGCTTGCGGTCGAGCGAATACGGCCCGCCGCCGCGCAGCGCGATGCCAAAGCACAACAGGCCCCAGAGCAGCACATATTCGTAGCCGCGTTTCATCCACGAGAAGCCGTTGCCGCTGTTCCAATAGGTCACGCAGATGACCAGCATTTCGATCGCCGCCGCGGCGGCGAAAAACCGGGTGAACAGGCCGAGAATGAGCGAAATGCCGCCGAGCATTTCGATGAGAAACGAACTCCAGAACCAGAACGCTGGCGGTGTGAAACCAAGATCGGCGAACGCCTTGAGAAAGGCATCCGTCGGTCCGATCATGATCTTGCCCCAGCCGTGCACCAAAAGATTCCAGCCGACGGCGACGCGAATGATCAGCCACGATAATGGAATGACAGCGTCGTAGAGCGGCTGCAGAGCCGGTAGCAGCAGTTTCGGTTCGGTATTTGCTTGGGCCATTGTCCCCTCCCCTATGCGCTGTGCAAGCGTAATCGCAAACGTGTCGCAATTCACGCAGTTTTATTTCGCCGGCACGATCAGCGAATAACGCTCGTCGGCGGCAAGGCATTGCGCCTCCGGCACGCCGAGCTCCTTGCGCACCATATTGGCGCCGAGCACGAGCGAAACCATCTTGTAGAACGCGTGCCGCCGGCTCATGCCTTCGCGCCCCATGCCGCAATCCGACGAGATCACCAGCTGCTCCGGCGGAATGAATTTCAGCGCGGCGCGAATCTGCGCCGCGACTTCATCGGGACTCTCGACCTGCAGCGTGTGATGGTCGATGACGCCGACGGCGATTTTCTTGCCGGTGATTGTCTTGCCGATCGCTTCGAGATCGATGCCGCCGGAGCTCGACGATTCGAAGGTGATCACGTCGGCATCGACGGTGTTGTAGGTCTCCAATGCCGGCTTGTAGCTTTGCACCTGCGCGAACATGCGCTGCTGCGAGGGATTGCCCCAGCAGGAATGCGCCCACACTTCGGTCTTGGCGCGCAGTCCTTTGACGGTCCGGTTGAACACTTCGACCATCAGCTGCGGCGTGATTACTTTGTCCTGAATCTTGCGCACCGCGATCAGGTGAATTTGCGGCTCCTCGATCTGGATGACCGGGCAGCCGGCGTCGGCGAGCTCGTGGTATTCCTCGTTGAAGGCGTCGGCGATCGCAAACATGCGCTCGGGCAGGCTCTTGTAGTGGCGGTCTTGTAGCGCGAAGGCAACGATCTCGGCGGACACGGCGCCGAATTTGACCGGCCGGGTGGTGAAGCGCTGCGCCGCCTTCCAGATCGCCGTATATTGCAAATTGCCGCGTCCGACCGGCCCGGTGATCACCGGCATCACCCGCGATTCGAGATAATCGTGCAGGATGTGGCCGCGCGGAAACCAGATGCCGCCGCGGCCGGCCGGCGTCGCCAGCGGATGCGCGATGTCTAGGCCGCTCATGTGGTTCGGCGGATAAGCGGTCCAGCTCTGGCCGCCGACGTCGTCGTCGAAGCGGCAATCGCCGTCGGTGAGAATGTCGAGCCCGGCGAGCTCCTGGTCGCGCAAATAACAGGTTAGCGCGTCTTCATATTGCTCTCGGAAGCGACGGCTCACCATGGCTTCAAGAAAGTGGCGCGTGCCGAGATTTTCGGTGTACCAGCTCGGCCGCGGCAGCGAGCCAGTGATCGTCGTCGGCAGTTTGATGTCCTTGGTGGCCCGATACATTGTCCGCCCTCCCCGACTTCGCGCCGCGCTATCCGCACGCGACCGGCTTTCTAATTTAGCAAGCCGGTTCGACCGCTGATAAGACCGATTGTGCCGGTTGCCGGAGGACCAATCCGACGGTGGGCAAAGGGTGGGCAGTGATCCCGCCGGCTCATGTGCCGGTAAATACCGGTTTGCGTTTTTCCATGAACGCGGTGCGGCCTTCGGTGTAATCGCGGCTGGAGAAACATTGCTCGACGAGTTCGACCGAGCGAGCAATATTGCGCTTAGACTCATCCCTGAGCATCTCGCCGACCGTGAATTTTACCGCCTTGATGGTGAGCGGCGCGTTGGCGCAGATCATGTCGGTAATGCTTTTGACGTAAGCCTCCAATTCGCCCGCTGGCACGACGCGGTTCACCAGTCCCATGGCGTGGGCTTCCTCCGCGTCGAACTGCCGTGCGGTGTAAAAAATCTCCTTGGCGAAGGAAGCGCCGACAATATCGACCAGGCGCTTGAGCCCGCTATAGCCATAGCCGAGGCCAAGCTTGGCCGCCGGCACGGCGAAGCGCGAATTATCGGAACAGATGCGCAGGTCGCAGCACACGGCGAGGCCGACACCGCCGCCGATGCAGTAGCCCTTGATCATTGCGATCGTCGGCTTGGGAAAATCGGCAACGCTGGAATAGGCCGCGTCCGATTTCACGTTATAGGCGCGCGACGCTTCAAGCGTAGCACGCTCGCTCGCAAATTTGGAAATGTCGGCGCCCGAAACAAAGGCTTTGCCGCCGGCGCCGGTGAGCACCACCACGCGAACGTCGTCGTCCGCGGCGAAGCCGTCGAGAATGCGCTTGGTCGCCTCCCACATTTCCAGCGATACCGCGTTGTGCCGCTCGGGATTGTTGAAGGTGAGAATGCCGACGCCGCCTTCCTTGCGCGCGAGCATTTTATCGGTCTGCGTCATGTCGTGACTCCTTGCGTCACAGCGCCTTCGCGTTATGCAGCGCCGCGATGTCGCGCGCACTAAAGCCGAACTCCTTGAGGATCGCGTTGGTATGCTCGCCGAGGTCCGGCGGCCGCGTCGCCAGGCGTGATGGCGTGCGCGACAAGCCAACCGGCTGGCCGAGCAGGCGCATCTTGCTTTTGTCCTTCATGATCACGCTTTGGACAATTCCGAGGTGCTTCACCTGCGGATCGGCAAAAACCTGATCGATCGCATAGATCGGCCCGGATGGCACGCCGGCTTTGTTGAGACGCTCGACCCATTCGGCGCTGGTTGCGGCGGCGAGGTATTTGTCGATTTCCGGGCTGAGCGCATCGCGGTTCTTCGAACGCGCTTCCGCGGTCTTGTATTCAGGCCGCTCCATGAGCGCGGTGGCGCCGACGGCCTCGCAGAATCGCTGCCAGGTCTTTTGACCCGCCGTGGCGATGTTGATGTAGCCGTCCTTGGTCTTGAACACGCCGGTCGGAATGCTGGTCGGATGATTGTTGCCGGCCTGTTTGGCCACTTCGCCCTTGACTAGATAGCGCGCGCCTTGAAAGTCGAGCATGAAAATCTGCGCCTGCAACAGCGAGGTCTCGATGTGCTGGCCCTTCTTTGATTTCTCGCGTTCGAGCAGCGCGACCAGAATGCCGAGCGCAGCAAACAGACCGGCGGTGAGATCGGCGATCGGGATGCCGGCGCGAACCGGCCCCTGGCCAGGCAAGCCGGTGATCGACATCAGCCCGCCCATGCCCTGGGCGATCTGATCGAAGCCGGGCCGATTGGCATAAGGGCCGTCCTGGCCGAAGCCGGAAATGCTGGCATAGACCAGCCGCGGATTGATCTTCGCCAGCGTCTTGTATTCGATGCCCAGCCGCTTCTTCACGTCGGGGCGAAAATTCTCGACCACGACGTCGGCTTTCTTAACCATGCGCTTGAACGCAGCCAGGCCTTCCGGCGTCTTGAGATTGAGCGTCATGCTGCGCTTGTTGCGGTGCAAGTTTTGAAAATCAGGCCCCTCGCGCGGGCCGCCCATCTGATCTTCGACGCCGGGCGGCGATTCGATCTTGATGACATTGGCGCCCCAGTCGGCAAGCTGGCGAACGGAGGTCGGGCCCGCACGCACGCGGGTGAGATCGAGCACCGTAAAGCGTGCCAAAGCTTTCGAAGCGCGGGGAAGAGGCATTGCCGAAGTCTCCGAATCTGCCTTCACGGGGAGAAAATACCCGTTATGCGGGGGCGAACTTCACCGATCCTGACGGTGTTGTCTACCGGCCCCGATGCATGCGTCATTTGTCCGGCAGGAACGATAAAATAGATCGGATAAACTGACCCACCGCCGCCATTTTTCCGGCGTTTTGGAGAAGCGATCATGAATGAAGAAGTATTCAATGTGAGCATACGCAAATTTCTCAAAAAGGTCGGCATTACCTCGCAGCGCGAAATCGAAAAGGCGGTCCGCGCCGCGCTTGCCAATGGCAAGCTCAAAGGGCACGAGGCGCTGCCGGCAAAGGTGACGCTTACAGTCGGCGCGATCGGGCTTGCAGTCGAGATCGACGGCGCGATCGAGTTGGAATAAAGCGCGCGATTGTCGAGTCCTGTCCGGGTGTAATCATGCTGGGAATTTTTCGTTCGCTGATCGCGGTGATCGTGCTTGCCATCGCCGCAACTGCAGGCGTCGCGCAGGAACGCGGCGGCCGCGATGCGGATCGCAACAATTCGCATGAGGATGCGCGGCAGCGCGCGGGCGAGCGCCGCGAGCAGAACGGCCAAGATCAGAACGCCCACCAACACAGTGCTCCAGGCGTGCTGGCTTTATTGCCAGGCGACTCCGTCACCGAGCACAGCATCGATCTGCCGTCCGGCAAGCTCGCCTATACCGCGACCGCGGGCACGTTTGCTTTGTTCGACCAGAGCGGCGAACGCTCGGCGCAGATTTTTTATACGGCCTTTGTCGCGAAATCGGCGAATACGGCAGCGCGCCCGGTGACCTTCGTCTTCAACGGCGGACCCGGTGCTGCTTCGGCTTTTCTCAATCTCGGCCTGGTCGGCCCGCGCGTCGCCCAGTTCGGGCCTGATGGCCGCGACGGCTCCAAAGTGCGCTTGATCGACAATCCAGATACCTGGCTGTCGTTCACCGATCTGGTGCTGATCGATCCGGTCGGCACCGGCTGGAGCCGCGCGGCCAAGCCAGACGGCGCCCGGGGTTTTTGGTCCGTTCAAAGCGACGCGGAATCGATGGCCAAGGTCATTGCGCTTTATGTCGCCAAGAACGGACGCGCCAGTTCGCCCAAATTCATTCTTGGCGAAAGCTATGGCGGATTTCGCGCCGCCAAGGTCGCGCGCATGCTGCAAAGCGAACAGGGCATCGTCGCCTCCGGCGTCTTGATGCTGTCGCCGACGCTTGAGGGCGCATTTCAATTCGGCGGCGATCGCTTCGCGCTCGGCGCCGCTTTGCAATTGCCATCGCTCGCGGCCGCCGAGCTCGAGCGCGAAGGGGCGTTCAGCAAGGAGACGCTTGCCGAGGCCGAGCATTTTGCTCTGACCGATTATCTCACGACGCTCGCCGGTCCGCCGCCACAGGGCGAAGCCGCTAAGAGCTTCTATGCGCGGGTCGCGAAAATGACCGGGCTGCCGGTCGACGCCATCGCCCAATCCAACGGCTTCATCCGCGACGCTTATGTGAAGAGCCTCGAGGCCGGCAGTCACAAGATCGTCAGTCGTTACGACGCGACATTCGCCGTGGACGATCCCTACCCGACGAGCCCGGTGCCGCGCGGGCCCGATCCGATCCTCGACGCGCTGGTGCGCGCCTACGGCGGCGCATTCGTCGGCTACGCGCGCGACGAACTCGGTTTTAAGACCGACATGTCCTACAACCTGCTCGCCGGCGACATCGCCGGAAAATGGGATTGGGAATCTGGCCACGGTCAGCCCAGCGTGAACGACGATCTGCGCCTACTGCTGGCGCTGACGCCGTCGTTTCGGCTTGTGATCGCCCACGGCTATAGCGACATGGTGACGCCGTACGCCGTGTCACGCTACGTGCTCGATCACTTTCCGCCGTTTGAAGGCCGCGCCACACTGAAGCTCTATCGCGGCGGCCACATGTTTTATCTCGACCCAAATTCGCGCAAAGCTTTCAGCGCCGACGCCCGTGCCGTCTACGCCGTGCCATGATCGCATATCCGCTAAGTCGTAGCCCTTGTCGGCCCCACGCTGCCGAGGCAAGATCGCCCATCGAAAAAATCCCTTCCGGGAGGAACCGATGACCAAACGCCTCAAATTCGGCGCCGTAGACCGTCGCACCATTGTCAAGGCCGGCGCTGTCGTCGGCCTTTCCCAGATCGCCAAGCCGTTCGTCTGGTCAGCACGCGCCGCCGACCCGATCAAGGTCGGCATGGTCGATCCGTTCACCGGCGTCTACGCCGCGGTGGCGCAGAACGAACTGATCGGCGTTAAATACGCCGTCGAGCAGATCAACGCTAAGGGCGGCGTGCTCGGCCGCGAGATTGAGCTCTTGGTCGAGGATTCAGCCAACGACGTCGGCACCGGCGTGCAGAAGACGCGCAAGCTGATCGAACGCGATGGCATCCAGTTTCTCATCGGCGACGTGAATTCGGGGATCGCGCTCGCCATCGCTCAAGTGTCGAACGAGAAGAGAGTCCTGCACATCGTCTCCGGCGGCCACACCGACGGCATCACCGGCAAGGACTGCCACTGGAACGTCTATCGCGTGTGTAACACAACGAAGATGGAGGCCAACTCCGTCGCCGAACTGCTGTTCAACAAGTACGGCAAGAAGTGGCACTTCATTACCCCGGACTACGCGTTCGGCCACACGCTGCAGGAGGCGGCGCAGGCCGATCTCACGAAGTTCGGCGGCACGGTCACCGGCAACGAGCTGACGCCGCTCGGCACCACCGACTTCTCCGCTTACCTCATCAAGGCGCGCGCCGCCAATCCCGACGTGCTCCTGGTGTTGCCGCAGGGCCTCGACATGGTGAACTGCCTGAAACAGGTGGCGCAGTTCGGCATCGACAAACAGATCCACGTCGCCGGCTTGCAACAGGAGCTCGAATCGCTCGAGGCTATGCCGCCCGAGGCGCGCGTCGGCATCTGGATGTTCGAGTGGTACTGGAAGCAGCCGGGCGTGCCAGGCGTCGAGAAGTTCGTCGCCGACGTTCGCGCGCGCAGTGGCGGCAAGGTGCCGACGGCACGCACCTGGTTCGGCTACACCTCGATGATGACCTACGCGCTGGTCGCCAACCAGGCGAAGACGCTCGACGGCGTCCAGCTCGCCAAGGCGTTGGGCAATTTCGAGCTGCCGGCCGACGTCAAGCTGCAGCCCAATAAGTGCTACTACCGCGCGGGCGACCACCAGCTTATGACCTCGGCTTTCGTCGGCGAGGCGCTGACCAAGCCGGCGGGCGACCCCGAGGACCTGTTCAAGGTCGACACCGTCGTCGCGGGCGACAAGACCTCGCCGCCGGAGAGCGAGACCGGTTGCACGCTCCAGTGGCCGGCCTGACGCCGGCGAATGCGTAATGCCCCCTCCTAACCCTCATCCCTGTTCGACGGGAGAGGGAAAGGTGGGGGTCATTTTTTGCGTGCCAGGATGACCCAGCTTCTCCTGTTCAACATCACCAACGGCCTGATCATCGGCGCCTTCTATGTGCTGATGGCGATCGGCTTGTCGCTCATCCTCAACCTGTCGAACGTCATCAACTTCGCGCATGGTGGCTTCCTGGTCGTCGGCGGCTATATCGCCTACACGCTCGAGCCCTATCTGGGATTCTGGGGCGCGCTGATCGCCTCGCCCTTCCTCACCGCGATCATCGGACTCGCGGTCGAGAAAACCTTGATCAGCCGCGTTTATGGCCGCGACCCGCTCTACAGCCTGCTGCTAACCTTCGGCCTCGCCTTCATCCTCGAGGACGGCACGCGAGTTATCTGGGGCGCGAACGGCAAGCCCTTCACCATCCCGGCCGCGTTGGCACAGCCCTTGAGCAACCAGTTCTTCTTCATCACTAGCTACCGCCTGTTCATGGTGGTCGTGGTGGCGGTGACGATCGTGCTGCTCTTCATGCTGCTGCGTTACACCCGCGCCGGCATTCGCATCCGGGCTGGCACGCTTGATCTCGAAACCGTCTCGGCGCTCGGCGTCAACGTGCGCGCGCTGCGCTCTTTGAACTTCGCGGTCGGCATCTTCCTCGCCGGGTTGTCGGGCGTGCTCGCCGGTGGGCAATTGGGATTGGAGCCGACCATGGGCGCCGGCCTGCTGATGCCGAGCTTCATCGCCATCATCGTCGGCGGCGTCGGCTCGCTCACCGGAACCTTGGTCGGCGGGCTGCTGATCGGCGTCGCCTCGGGCGTTACCGCGGTGTTCTTCCCGGCGGCGAGCGAGGCGATCATGTACGTGCTGATGGCGGCAGTGCTGATGGTGCGCCCGCGCGGCTTGTTCGGCGAGGAAGGCATGCTGACGTGAGCAAGCTGTTCAAACCGGATTCGCGCCACAAGCTTGCCGCGCTGGTCGCGATCTGGACGGCGCTCGTGCTCGCGCCCTTCTGGATGCCGCTGCTTGGCGGCTACACCGCGCTGGGGACACGCGTCCTCGTGCTCGGGCTGGCCGCGATGTCGGTGAATTTCCTATTGGGCTTTACCGGCGTGCTGTCTTTCGGCCACGCCGCCTGGTTCGGCATCGGCGCCTATGGCTGCGGCATGATCCTCAAATTCGTCGCGCTTTCGACGCCGCTCGGAATCCTCGCCGGGACGCTGGCGGGCGGCCTCGCCGGCGCGGTGCTGGGCGCGCTGATTGTGCGCCGGCGCGGCGTCTATTTCGCCATGGTGACCATCGCCTTCGGCCAAGTGTTCTATTACATCGCCTTCCAGTGGTCCTCGGTCACCGGCGGCGACGACGGCTTGCGCCCGTTCTACCGCCAACCGCTGCATCTGGGCATCGCCACCCTGGACATCCTCAACGACGCGACCGCGTTCTATTATTTCGTGCTGGTCTGCTTCGCGCTCGCCTCGGCGGCAATGGCGTTCATCCTGCGCTCGCCCTTCGGCCGTACCATGCTGGCCATCCGCGAGAACGAGCGCCGCGCGCGCTTCCTCGGCATACCCGTCGAGCTGCACATCTGGATCGCCTTCACGCTCAGCTGCTTCTTCATGGCTTATGCCGGATCGCTCTACGCGCTGGTCAACAACTTCGCCGACCCCAGGGGCCTGCATTACAGCCAGTCGGGCGATTTTGTGATGATGGCGGTGATGGGCGGCATGCGCAGCTTCTGGGGGCCGCTTTTGGGCGCGATACTCTTTGTCGTGTTCCAGGACTACGTCTCGAGCGTCACCATCAACTGGCAGATCTTCATCGGTTTCCTCTTTGTGCTGGTCGTGCTGTTCTTCCCTCGCGGCATTCTCGGTGCGATAAGACACAGGGTGGCGTCATGAGCCTGCTGCAGGTCAAAAACGTCTCGATGCATTTCGGCAGTCTGATCGCGGTCAACAATATTTCGATGACGGTCAAGCCGGGTGAATTGCGCGCCATCATCGGACCCAATGGCGCCGGCAAAACCACGTTTTTCAACCTGATCACCGGCTTCTTCAGGCCGACCGCGGGTCGTATCATTTTCGAAGGGCGGGACGTCACCGAGCTTTCGCCGGCGCGCCGGGTATGGTGCGGCATGGCCAGGACCTTTCAGGTGACCGAGGTATTCCCCGAACTGACGGTGCGGGAGAACCTGCGTATTGCGGTGGAGGTCGCATCCGGTATGCGCTTGCGCCCCTGGCTGTCGCAAATCGATGACGAGAAGATCCGCGGCCGTGTGCGCGAGCTCATCGATATGAGCGGCCTGGCGGCCAAGGCTGACCGCCAAGTCGGCGAGCTGTCCCACGGCGACCAGCGCGCAACTGAAATCATGATGGCGCTTGCGCTTAACCCGCGCTTGCTGCTGCTTGACGAACCGACGGCCGGCATGGGCGACCAGGAGACCTACGAAATCACCCAGCTCATTCGCCGGCTGCATAAAGACAGCAAGCTGACGATCGTGCTGATCGAGCACGACATGCGCGTGGTCTTTCATCTTGCGGACCGCATCATGGTGCTCGATCAAGGCAAATTCCTCGCCGAGGGCACCCCGCCGGAGATCGCCGCCAACAAGGCGGTACAGACCGCCTATCTTGGCCAAGCGGCATGAGCGAGGGCCAATGACCGCAGCATTGATCGCCGAAGGGCTGCACACTTTTTACGGCAAGAGCCACATTCTGCATGACGTCAGCCTGGAGGCGGCCGAGGGACAGGTGACGGCGCTGCTTGGCCGCAATGGCGCAGGCAAGACCACGACGCTGCGCAGCGTCATGGGGCTCACTCCGCCGCGCGATGGGCGGATCACCATGTTCGGAACCGAAACCACCGGCTGGCCGTCATTTCGCGTCGCCGCGCTTGGCGTCGGCTATGTCCCCGAAGGCCGGCGAATTTTTCCGAACCTGACGGTCGACGAAAACCTGTTGGTACCGCTGGAGCGACCCGGCCCCTGGACTCCCGCCACGGTCTATCAGCTGTTTCCCCGGCTGCAGGAACGCAGGGCAAGCCGCGGCCGCCAACTCTCCGGGGGCGAGCAGGAGATGCTGTCGATCGCGCGCGCGCTGCTGCTCAATCCCAAACTCCTGATTCTCGACGAACCTTCGCAAGGACTGGCGCCCCTCATCGTGCGCGAAGTTTTTCGCATCGTGGCGCAGATGCGTTCGCAGGGCATTACGGTTCTCCTGGTCGAGCAAAATGTGCGCATGAGTCTCGAAGTTGCCGACCATGCTTACGTGCTCGACGATGGCCACGTCGTCTATTCGGGACCTGCCCGTGAGCTGGCAGCCGATGAGGCGCGGGTCCAGTCGCTTGCCGGCGCCAGCGCCGAGGAATGGAAACAGCCGAGCTAAAGCAGCAAATACTTGTCAGCTTGAGTTCAGCTTGAGTTCTTGGGATCGAGTCCGTACTTGGCGCACATTTCGTTGACGATCGCGATATCCTTGCCGCCGGCGATCAAGCCCATGACCGCCGAGGATACGTGCCCGCCGCTCAAATGCGCTTCGACGATATAGGCTTGGCGGCCGCTATAAGCGGCGTAAGGACTCTGCGCGTCCACCATGGCGCAATAATTGACCGATTCCTCGGTGACGACGGTGGGAAATTGTGCCCAGCGGTACTTCGCGGCGCCGGCATTGCGCAGCGACGGCGCGACGGCGTCGATGATCGCTTTCTTTTCTTGCGGAGTGAGATCGCGCTGTCCAACAGTGGTCGGCACGACCGGCGCGCCGTTCGCGCCTTCGCCGCTTTGCGTGACAGTGGTGCCGGTGGCGCAGCTGGAAAGCACCAAGCCAGCCGCCAGGGCGGCGATTACGCTGGGCACCGACGATTTCAAGGCTCGTTCGCTCAGCGGGCGGGTTGCTCGGATCCGGTGGCCGAGGTCGCCGCACGATTCGAGACCCGAACAGCGCCGATGGTGACGTGGGGTGGTGACGCCGATCCCACTGGCGCGCCGTCCGGATGAATCAAGCCGGAGGAGATCATGGCGCGGCCGTCGCGGGTCGGATTGCTCATTTCCTTCACATTCTCGCTGACGAGCTCGTCGGCGGCTTCCGGATGCCCGGTATTGATCTTGCGCATG
>JBAQBC010000027.1:0-3489 GCA_049286035.1 Xanthobacteraceae bacterium | reverse complement strand
GCCTACGCGCAACAAATGAAGCTGTCGACGAAATGCTTAATTGCCGCTTTGCTACTGATCGGTGCTGCTTCTACCGCATCAGCACAGTATTTGCCCTACAACGGTTGTTCTAGCCTGCGAGAAAGAGGCTACTACGGAACACCGACCGGTGGCGGTCCACAATATGGCTACGGAGGCGGAGACCAGTACGGATACGGTCCTGGCTATAGCTACGCCCGTCAGGCGCCGAGTTGTATTTCCCGAGGCACAAGTCTGAACGGAAGATCCCCGTTATCAGGCAGGTAGGAGGTTCCCGCGACCATCTCGATGGTCCGTTCTAGCGATCGCCCAAGGTTGTCCGGTCATATCCTTGGCCAATCCGCGGTCCTTACTGGGCAGTAAAGAGCGCCAAAAGGGCCAACTTTGGCCCGGGCGAAAAAGTCCGCTATTCCGCAATTATTCCGAAACGCGCTCCGGTTTGCCGATTGGGAGCCGTTCAACAACAGATCCATCCACGGACGGGGTGGACCGCCGTTAAATCGCAGCAAATCTCAAGGAACCGGGGGTAGGGCGCCACCAATCAAGCAGCCGATCGCCCCATAAAGCCATGCAACGGAACTGCCGGGTTAATAAAAACTAAATTCAGCCGACCGTCGTTTCGCAACATAAGAATGTCCCGAAATATTGCGCCAAACCGAAAAGCCCCCCAAATGGTGGTTGAGTTCATCGAGGAGAACGTCGGTGGCCCCGTGCAATCTTGTTATTGATGCTCATCGGCGCTCGGCGAAGTGGGAATCCAGAGAAGTCACAGGAAGCTGGGTCCCCACTTTCGCGGGCAAGAGCGGGGTGCGCAATCGCCCTACACTGCGCTGCGCGCCGCAAGCGCCATGCCGATCATTGCCGTGCCGCCGAATAAAAGATTGATGCCGACGAGTAGACCGAGCGCCCAGGTGGCGGTCTCCGGCAGGCCCGCAAATATGATCCCTGCAAGGATAAGATCAACGATGCCGCTTGCCAGCATCCAGCCCCATCGACCGGACAACTGCGCGCGATGCTCGAAGGCGTACATCAGCGTGACGATGCCCTCGATGATGAAAAATGCGATCAGCACCAGCGTGAGCGACACCGTGCCGCTGATCGGCCAGCGGATCAGCACGATGCCGGCGGCGATGCCAATTACCGCGGACAGGAGCGACCACCAGAAGCCCGGCGCATTGCGCATCCAGAACGTCGTGACCAGCCCCACCACGCCGCTGAGGAGAAACAGCCAGCCGATGAGAAGCGTAAAGGCTAGCGTGGCAATAACCGGCAGAATAATTGCCGCCGCGCCGAGGAGCACGAGGACGATGCCCTCGACCAGAAACGAAACCCAATGCTCGTGGAGCACGCTCGCCACCGCGCGCCGCGTGTCCTCGTTCGGCTCCGGTTGATACATTGTCATAATTGGCTCCTGTGAAATTGCACGATCGTTCCCTCGCTGCCGCGCCGTAGGCGCGTTGGGAACAAGCCGCAGGCGATAGTGTTACATAAAAGCCCGTCGGCCATAAGCGGCACCTTGCGTGGCCGGTGTGGCGTGCCTATGTACGCGACAGATGATGTGAGCAACGGCTCCATCACGGGACGGCCACGATGATGAGGCGACGCCGGATGTACGCGCGCCTTTTCGTTCGTGGCCGTTGGTGTTTTTAGCGGATAGGTGTGGCGAAAAGCGAGTAGGGCGGGTTGGTTCCTTCTATTCGCCCCAGCGCCTCGATCAGCGCCATCGCGCCTGCCGGCGCGCGAATTTTGCCCTCGTGAATGACATAGGCGAACACCTCGCGGGGCGGCGGCTTGCGCTCTGTTGGCGCGGCAACGCGCGGCAGGTCGGCCGGCTCCTTGCCTTCGGCCATTTGTCGTAGGCGCCCCGCCCAGGCTTTAATCTCGTTCGGCGGATAGGCCGTCCGGACCGTGTCCTTGCCGCGCTGCAGCCGGGCATAAATGAACTTGCCTGTTGAGTCGGCAATATTGGGATATCTGGCGTGATCGGTGTACACGACCGGCATGTCGAACTTGCGCAACAATGCAATGAATTCGCTCGAGCGAAAACTATCGTGGCGCACTTCGATGACATGGCGCAGCATTTGCCCGTCGAATTTTGCCGGCAGCAATTCAAGGAAGCCGCCGAAATCGCCTGCCTCGAATTTCTTGGTCGGGGCGAATTGCCACAAGAGCGGGCCAAGCCGATCGCCGAGTTCGGTTACGCCGGAGTGAAGAAAGCGCTTGATCGAGTCGCCCGCCTCCTTGAGCACGCGACGGTTGGTGGCAAAGCGCGGCCCCTTAAGAGCGAACTTGAATCCGTTTGGCACTTCGCTCGCCCATTTACGGAACGTTGCCGGCGTCTGGGTGCGGTAGAAGGTGCCATTGATCTCGATCGAGGTTAAGCGCTCTGCGGCGTAAGCAAGCTCCTTCGCATGCGGCAGGCCCTTTGGATAGAACTCGCCGCGCCAAGGCTCAAAGGTCCAGCCGCCGATGCCGATATAGATCGAGCCTGATTTGGCAGTCATTTGGCTGTCATTGACGCCTGTTAAAGGTCGCTTTGCAAGTGGCGATGGTGAGTTGCGTAGTGTCATCGCCATTTGCTTCGAGCATGATCTTTTTGACCATGCTCTAACGGCCACGGTGAGATTGGCGACGCCGGATGAACGCGCGCCGCTTACTCGTGGTCGTTTCTGTTTTCAGGGATCACGGATCAGCGATCGGGGCGTGTCACACTGACCCCTGTTTCCTGACTCATTCCTGACTCCCGGCTCCTATTTCTTGAAAACAAAAGGCCCGGGATTGCGCCCGGGCCTTCGCATTCCAGAGTGCCGAATGGATTTTCCTAGAAGTCCATTCCGCCGCCGCATCGAAGTCGGCAATAGCCGACTTCGATATTTATTGGGCTGTGGCGTCTGGAATGGACTTAGAAGTCCATTCCGCCACCACCCGGCGGCATTGCCGGCATTTCCTTTTTCTTCGGCAGTTCGGCAACCATCGCCTCGGTGGTGATGAGGAGCCCCGCGACCGAAGATGCGCCTTGCAACGCCTGGCGCACAACCTTGGTCGGGTCGATGATGCCCTTCTTCACCAGGTCGGCATATTCGCCGTCCTGAGCATCGAACCCGAACGCATACTGGTCCTTCTCCAAGATCTTGCCGACGATGACCGAGCCATCCTCGCCGGAATTGATGGCGATCTGGCGCGCCGGAGCCGACAGCGCCTTGCGCACGATGTCGACGCCATGCTTCTGGTCCTCGTTCTGCGTGCGCACGCGCTTGAGCGCCTCGGTGGCGCGCAGGAGCGCCACGCCGCCGCCTGGCAGGATGCCCTCTTCGACGGCCGCGCGGGTCGCATGCATCGCGTCGTCGACGCGATCCTTGCGCTCCTTCACCTCGACCTCGGTGGCGCCGCCGACGCGGATCACCGCGACGCCGCCCGCGAGCTTGGCAAGCCGTTCTTGCAGCTTCTCGCGGTCGTAGTCGGAAGTGGTCT